>CBDCFP010000001.1:0-5166 GCA_965216125.1 Candidatus Multivorans sp.
TCAGGGGCAGATGCGTGAACCCTCTTTCCTCAACGATCGCCGACAGGTTGTCTGGAGCGGTCATGCGACCCTTTGCCCGGTTGACCGTGGTCTCCCACGCGGTCACGGCGCTCACGAAGATGTCGTTGCGCGGGTCGGCAATCGCCGCGCGCGCACCGTCAGCCAGCCTGGAAACGGCGGACAGAAACGACACGAATGCATGGGTGTCTAGCAACAGGCGCTGCATGGTCAATCCTCGTTCGGAAAAATCTCGGAGTCTTCGATCAAGCCGATGAGCTCTTCATCCTCCTCGTCGAAGTCATCGGACATCCAGAACTGCCCCTCGAATCCGCCCATCTGCCGTTCCTCCAGGCGCCTGCGGTACGGCGTCAGGTTCAGCCAGGGCTTGCCGGCGCTGCAAATCACGATTTCCTCCCCCTGCCAAGCCAACTCGGCCAGGCGGCGCATGGCTTCGATCTCCTTCCCGTATCGTTCGAGCCGGCGCTCGTGACTGGCGCGGGTCTTGATGCAGACCAAGCGGTACGGCCTGCCTCGCTTGAGCTCCCTGCAGCGCAGGTCCATTCGGTGACGTTTGATTGTCAACCGCAGGTGGGTGCGCAGCTCCTGTCGCACCGCGAACTGGTGCTCGGTGGCGATCGGGTCGTCGCAGAAGGTCTGCAGCTCGGTGCAATGCTCGCATTCGCAGTCGATCCGTACCGGCAGCACCCAGGTGCGAGGCGCCTCGGGCGGCCTCTCGCTACGCGCCAGGAGGTGTTCGGCGGCGTGGCGCCAGAGCGCGGCGACGGCCGGGCTGCCGCCGGCGTGGTCCTGGTCGAGGGCCCATAGCTGCGCCAGGGCGTGCGGCACGGCTTGGTCCGGGGAGGCGATCTTCGGATGCCCGGCGAGGAAGACCGCCGCATGCTGCAAGCTCGTCCTGGAGACCGAAACGCCACGCCGACCGGAACAGGTCCCGGATGGGGCCGGCGTCGAGCGCCGCTTCCCGGCGGCGGCGCGCTTCGACCAGCCGGTCCCCCGGAGGGGGAGCGAGGATGGTCGGCAGGGCGGTGCAGGCGGTTCTCGCGGCTTCCCGGAGGGCGTTGCGCCATCCGGAGCCGCTTCCCGTACCGAGTGTTTCGCACAGTCGCCGGATCAGGTCGAGGCATCGGCCCGGACACCGTCCATACGCCGCCCGGACCAGATCGGGCAGGAGCTTCCGCATCCCCTCGGGACCGATCTCGCCCAGCACCGCCAGCAGGGCGTCGTTCTCGTCACCGCAGTAGTGCTGCAGGACGAGATCGCGCAGAAAACGCATCGTCGCCGGTCGGTGGCCCAGCGCGCCCAACAGGGCGAGTCCCTGCCGGCACTGCCGCGCCCACGCCCTCTCGTCCTCGTGAGGCGCCGCCTCGGCCCAGACGTCGACGAGCTCCGCCGCCAGCGCCCGCAACCGGTCTTGCGCATCGGCCCGGCCGCCGTACCGTGCGCGTTCCGCCTCGGCGAAGCCGAGGGCCGAGTCGATGCCGCCGTGCGCCAGCACGCGGAGGGTCGCCGCGCGCGGCCCGGCGACGAGGGCGGCGCGGTGATAGACGTGCTCGACGGTGGCTCCCTCGTTGCCCGTCGCCTCGTGGAGACGCTTCTCGTCCGGCTCCACGTCGTCGATGCGGCCCGCCGGCATCAGCTCTCCGGCCCGCAGGGGGACGGCGCCGTAGTCCGGCTTCGTCCCGTCCGGAGAGATCCAGCCGTCGAGCCAGCAGTGTTCGTCGAGGCGTTCCCCCATCTCGTCGGAAAAGCCCTCGTACGGGTCGGCCCAACCCCCGAGGGCGAGGCCGTCGTACTCCGCGAGCCCGTGCTCTTCGATGTGCACCACCGTCGCGTGCAGCGCGCAGTCGGTCCGTTCCGCCGCCTCGCGGAGCATCCGGCCGGCGGCCGCGTCGACGTGCTTCAGCCCGGCGAACGACAGCCCCGCCTCGCTGTAGTCGTGCTCCAGCAGCCAGACGATCTTGTCCGGCGCCCCGGGGTCGTCGACGCCCCAGTTCGCGAGCAGAGACGAGAGGGCCTCGACGTAGCCGACGTAGTCGGGTGCGACCGGCAGGGCCGGCCCGGCTGCGCTCCCGCGCAGGATCAGGTTGTAGACGAGGCAGATGCGATGGCCTCCGGCCACCGGGCGAATCTCGCGCGGACAGTCGGCGTAGAAGGCGGCGTAGGCGAGCTCGGACGGCTCGTCGGTGTGCATGTCGATGACGGTCTCGCGGTCCTGGTGACGGACGACCAGCGCTCCGCCTGCGCCCGCCGCGGGCAGCGCGACGACCAGCGTCGCCACCATCCCGCGCGCCTTCTCGGTGTCACGATGAGGTGCGAAGAAGCCGCCGGGCTCGTAGACGAGCAGCTTGTAGAGCTCGGCCGCGAGACTGTTCTCCGGGCAGCCGAGCCCTTCGGTCGCGGCGCCGAGAATCTGCCCGAAGGTGGCGTCCCACGTCTTGCCGCCCAGGCGCACCCGCTCCGGAGCGATCTGCCAGGTATCGCGGACCGCGGTATCCACCCGTGTCTCCGGTCCCTTCCCGTAGGGAGCGCTCGGCCTGGGCGATCAGGGAGCGGATCTGCGCTTCCGGTAGCGGGAAGGAGATCAGGCCCAGGGGGTCGACCTCCATGCGCGGCATCGGCACCACCAGCCGGCCGTGCGTGCAATAGTCCCCGGGCCGGTCGACCGACCGCAACAGATCCATCACCGGCGCAAGGCGAGAGTCGGATGCAAGGTCGAATTCGCGCATGGAATCGCCCTCTTGCCCGGTGGAGCGGGTCGGCGGCCCGGCGCCGCGGGGACGTTCGAGAGCCTTCCGATGTCCTGCGATGGGACAGGTGTCATCCGCACCGCCGGAGCGGCTTCAGTGCGCGGCGACCTGCCGGCTGATGAATCGGCCCAGCAGGGGAACCGCGAACGAGTACTTCCCGTGTCGATTCTTGTACACCAGGCCCTGGGCAGACAGCGTGACGAGCATCTGATTGACGTGGCTGGCGCTGAACGGTTTGCCCGGCGATCGCCTGGATTCCTCGACCACTTCCTGGACCGTGAACTCGTCGTCGCAGCTCTCGAGCCTGGCTATCACCGACAGCAGATCCCGCTGCCGGTCGGTGGCGCGCGCCCAGCGTCCGGCGAAGAAGTCCGTGTCGAGCTTCCGTTCGATTTCCGCGATGGGAACGGACGCCTGCTCGCCCCTGTCGAGCCGTTGGATGAACGCGTCGTAGGCCTCCCGGCAAATGAACTGCAGGAAGTAGGGATAGCCGCCGGATGTTGCGACGATCGTCTGGACGGAATCGTCGGACAGGCGCACCGGACACGCGGCGTCCTCTACCGGTTTGCGCACGGCGTCTTCACTCTCGCGCTCGTTCAGATTGTGCAGAAACCGGACCCGGAACATCCTCTCGGAGAACGTCCGAGCCTCCACCAGCCTGGGGAACAGCGTCGGCAGACCGGTCAGGACGAGCATCAGCGGGAGCCCCATCCTCTGCAAGGACTGGAAGGCGTCGAGCAGGAGCGAAAGAGGGTATTGTTCCTTGGCCGGCTGATCCGCGAGATTCTGCGCTTCGTCGTAGGCGAAGATGATTCCGCGGACGGGCTGCGTCTGTGAGAGCCCACTCCACGCGTACTGGAGAACCGCCTTGAGCTTGTCCAGAGCCAGGCCGGGCGTGCGGCCGTAGTGGTCGATGAGGGTCTGGTAGCCGAGGGTGCGCTGGATGGTCTCGGTTTCGGCTCCGAACCCTGCCTGCCGGCGCTCCTCGGTGGCCAGGATCACGCTGGACGTTATCGGAGACAGATCCGCGCAGAGCCGGGTCGCCATGTGCTCCTCGCTGACGCTGGTCGACTCCGACAGGTCGGTTCCCGCCCACAGCCAGCCCTGGTTCATCGCCAGCGGCTTGAACGCATCGAGCAGCACCGTCTTGCCCACGCCTCGAAGCCCCGTCAGGACCAGGTTGTTCAGGATCGTGTGTTGCTCGAGCAGCCGGCCGAATTCCTCGCGTTCGACGTGACGGCCGGCCAGGTACGGCGGTGCGTGCCCGGCGCCGGGACGAAACGGGTTCGAGAACTCGGCCATTCGATGTTTACCTCGCGTAAATAGTATCTAGAAATTTATTTATAACATTTAATTTAGTCAACATCATAATACTCATGACCGAGGTCGCCTTCTCCTGAAGGGCCGCACGTTCCTCGGACCGGATCGCAGCGTGGCGCCGGCGGGCGGCCTGCCGGCATGGATCGCGGTCAAGGGGTCGTGAAGACGCGGGCGGCCACGAACTTCAGATCGGGGAACAAAACCGACTTCACGGTATCGTCAGCTGCCGAGGCGGTCTGCGCCTGCCGGTAGGCGCGGTTCTCGAGGGCGTGCACCTCGATCTGCTTACGGACCGGATCGACGATCCAGTATTCGGCCACGCCGTAGCGTGCAGCAGCAGGAAGGTTGCCTGGACCGCCAACTGGTGGCGGGGCAGCGGTGACGGGACCACGACGAGCTCTCCTCCATGGATCTCGTAGCGGCGCCCGTCTTCCGGCATGTTCACGAGGTCGGTGTAGCCGACCCGCGCCTGCACGGTGGGCATGGAGGCCATGGTACCACCCTGTGCTGGCGAGATTCGTGCCGTTACCGCCGCGCGGCGGTACGTCGGTAGCGTGGCGGCGTGCATGGCAGCCGCCGCGATCTTGTCCCGGACAGCCGGGCGCAGGATCTGCGGTCTTCGGTGCCCGTTGGCGCGGGTTGTTCGGCCGCCCGCCCAGCGCAGATCGCTTGCCCCGGCGCTGGCGGGCCGGACTCCGTGTCGCCCGCAGGAGGCGCGGATCAGAGCCGGGGAGTCGCCCGGGTGAGCTCCAGGGCGATGCCGTCGGGGCAGTCGGCGGACTCGGTCAGGCGGCCCTCGATCACCACGTCGTCTCCGGCCGCGAGCCCTTGCGGATCACCGGTGAGGACGTAGCGCTCGCCGCCTTCGCCGTCTTCCTGCAGCACGAGGCAGCCGTCCGCGTCGTCGGTGATCCGGCCGCGCCGCCGCAGCGTGCCGTCCGGCTCGGTGACGTGGAACGCGGCGGACACCGCCAGCGGCCGGAAGTAGACGTCCACGAGGACGAAGAAGTGGGTGCGGTCGGTGGTGGCCCAGGTCGGCACGTCGATGACCGCCGACATCGTGCCGAACTCGTCGGTGACG
>CBDCFP010000002.1:0-114465 GCA_965216125.1 Candidatus Multivorans sp.
TGGTTATCTCGATATGGTTTACAAGGCTGCAAAGGATAAGGTAGTAGGTCACTTTGAATCCGCGGAAAGATAAGGCTCCGGGCTGCTACTTCCCGGATCGGACCCCCCGGGGGGGTAGAAGAAGGCCAGGGCGACGGATCCGCATGTTGCCGGTCGTCGCGATCCCGGTCAGCGGCGGCGCGTGGCGATGCCGCTACGGATCTCGCACCGGGATTCGGACCCCGCGCGATAACTCCTGGGAGGGGGCGGACGGCGCGTCCGCGCTGCGACAGCGCGTCGCGCCTGTGGCCCGCCTGACCGGGCCCGGCCGCGCCGTCCTCGAAGGCCGAGCGCTGGCCGCCGACCGGAGCCACCCGACGCAGTTGGGCTCGGGGCGGTCTCACGCAGTAGACTGAACAGGCGAGCGCACGGCATGGACCGACAGAATCGACAGACTTGGATCGCAGCCACCGCCGTCATCCTGACCGTCGTGGGGACCACGTGGTGGACCGGACGCCGAATGATCACGCGCGAGGCCGTGGACGACCTGCGGACCGAGATCGCAGCCTGGCACCGCTCGGCCGACGAGCAGATGCAGGAGCAGCGCGCGTACATGGCGCAGCACGGGTACATCGTGCGGCACGACTGAACCCAGGTCCCCCCCGGCCGACGCCGTCGAACCCGTCCAGATGGGATCGCTTCAGGACGCGGCCGCGGCATCGAGTCCGACCAAGTCGCCCTCGCGGGAGCCGTTGCCCGTTGCCGGCGAGCTGGTCGGCCAAGTCCACGGTGGGCTCCTCGGCATCCGACACCATCCAGCAGCTCGAGGAGGAGTCTAGAGACATGGCGAGGTCGCTCTATGACGCGGACGTTTTGACGACGGTGGTCGGGTGGTTCTATCGGGAGGGATACCGGCAGCAACGCCCGGTTGATTTCGGAGATAACGACAAGCGCATCTGTGAGGTGGCGGAGGCGGTACAGGTTGCCCGTGAGAAATTGCGCGATGCGGACGCGAGATGGACGGACCTGCCGCGTGAAGACCTCGACAACTTCATGGACGGCGTCGTGGATGATGAGGATCGTGAAAGCATGACGCTAGGGGGCGTGCGAATCCCGATACGCGGGCGAAAGTCCCGCTAGCCAGCAGCAAGCAGACCGGGGGTCCGGCCGGGCTCCCGCTGGCCGCTGGAGAGCTGACCATGCCCACACTGACCAGTCCAACCACGGAGACAGCATGACCGAAGACCAGTGGACAGAACGAGACGCGGCGATGCAAGCGGACATCGATACGTTCCGGCAGCGTTACCGCGAGCTGACGAAGGAGCCGAACCTCAACAACGAGACATTGAAGGTCGCTGCGCTCATGCTGAACGTGTTGTCGGAGGCGGAATCACGGCTCATCTTCGACGCCGAAGACACCCCGTAGGGAACCCTACGAGAGTTGCCGGGGGCGAGGGCGGAGGGCGACGAAATCGGCCCGCGCGGGTGCCGCAAGGTGCGGCGCGTGGTGTAGAGGTTGAAAAGGGGCGGGCGCCGGGGTTCCGGTGGAGATTCCCCCCGAGCCCCGGCGCCCCTTGCGATCCGGGGGCCGGTTCCCCCGGTTACCTAGGGAGAGAGCGGGAAACCCCCGGGGGTCGCGGAATCCCGCGGGAAAAGGGGAACATGACCGACGAACGAATCGACCCGATCGGCAGCGTAACACCGGAACCGACCTGTACCGAGTGCCGGCGCCGGCCGCGGTGGGCCGGATCGCTGTGGTGCGAACCCTGCTATGTCCGGCTGGGGATTATGGACGGGACGGCCGCGTTTTCCGATGCAATGGTGCGGCTCGGGGAGTCCGCATCGTGACCTGGGCGATATCCCGTAACTCGCTACGGCCGGGCGCGCTGGTGACGGCTGGCGACGTGTGCCACCTGCACCCGGACCGCGCCGCGGCCGAACGGTGCGGCGCGTTGATGGGCGGCGCCCCGGATTTGGTGAGGCTCGAGAAACACACAGCGCGGGTTTACCGGGTGCTGTGGTCCCTTTCGGACGTGGCCGGGGGCGAGCTACGGAAACCGGCGCCCCCGCCGGCACCGCCAGCAGAGAAGCGCGCCGGCGCCGTTCGGAGCTGGCCGGGGAACGTCCGCATAAGCGGCCCTGTGGCGGCACGCGCCGCCTGGGAGCGGCTGACGGGGGGAGATCCATGACGGCGACCTTGGGCGGATGTTGAGCGGGCGGTCTCCGGCTGAGCGCGGCCGCGGCCGCGGCGAGGGGAATCCCATTTCACCACCGCAGAAGTTCGATCCACGTGTCGCCGTCATCGGAGACCTGGACCTCGAAGCGGTTGAGCTCGCGCTTCAGTTCCTCGGTCCGGCGTCAGCCAGGCGAGGAGGGCGTCGATGAGGCACTCGCCGCGGGCGAGGGGCGTCTTCTCCCGCATCCGACAGACGGCCTCCGCCGTGATCCGGAACCACACTTGGCGGCCGTCGGGGTTGAGCTCGGCCCCGTACCAGAGGGTCCGCCCGTTGGGTTCCCGGCCGGAGGCGCGCGGCGTCAGGCGACCTGGACCGGGTGCTGGGCCGGCTACCGTCGGACCGCCGGCCAACCGCGGTCCGACGGGCCAGGCCCGGCCGTTCGGGGCCGCGGACCTTCGTCTCCCATCGGCTGCGGCTTGCGGTGTCGGAGTCCGACCAATTGGCCGTCGCGCGCGGCAGCCTCGATGGCGTGGTCGCGGGGCTCCTCTTCGTGGCCGGGATGCGGAGGAGCGAGGTGAGCGCCCTTCCGCTGGTACCGACGTCGTCGACGCGGCCCGCCGGCAGGGGGCAGCCCGTGAGTCCACCACTCGGCATCCTGTGCGCCGAGCCGGGTCGGGGGGTCCCCTGTGATAGCCTGCGAGCATGGCGTTCGACACCCACGCCGCCGGCCGTCGAGGCGGCGGAGCGCCCCGCCGTAGGCTCCGGCGGGTGTTCGGAGGAGGAAGGCCTCGGGCGAGGCTGCAGGCGTCGAGGACCCGAAGGCGGCGCTCTTCCAGAAGCGTGGACCCTGCGGGCGTCGCGTCCTCGAGCCCGCGGTCGGCGAGCCAGGCGTCGAGCCGTCGGAGCGCTCCGGAGTTACGCCCGGCGGGTGTTCGGGGAGAGCGAGGCGGCGGTCGGGCGCTTGAGCGCGGCTGCGGCGGGACGGGCCGGGGCGAGGCGTCGAGTCCGACCAGGTCGCCCTCGAGCACGGCCGCCTCGACGCCGTGACTGAAGAGGCGCTCGTTTTCAGAGAAACAAGAGATGACCGCCGATTTCGAAGACAATCTAGACGCCCGTCCCGCACTGCAGCAGGTTCTTCACTACCACGAGATCACAAAACATCACTTCCAAAGCTATGCCCAGGGGCCAGGGTCTTTGGATTGGGCCACACAGCCAAAGCCGTTTCGGCGGTATCAGGGGGCGCGGCTCGTATCTCTCGAGAAGTTCCCAGCCACGGACGAGCCGCTGTACGACGACGCTTTTGTTCGAGGCCGGATTCCCGCCGCTCCCGTGACCTTTCAGACGATCTCGCAACTCTTCTATGACAGTTTGGCAATCTCAGCTTGGAAGAGCACCGGCGAGCACAGTTGGGCACTCCGCGTGAATCCGTCGAGCGGCAATCTACATCCCACCGAGGGCTACTTGATCTGTGGTCCCATCGATGGGCTGGGCGATCGGCCTATGGTGTGTCACTACGCTCCGAAGGAGCATGGATTGGAGGTACGGGCGGAGTTCGAGCGGGGAATGTGGGACGCATTGTGGCTAGTAGCACCGGTGGACATATTTCTTGTCGGACTGACGTCCATTCATTGGCGAGAAGCCTGGAAATATGGCCAGCGGGCCTATCGCTACTGCCAGCACGATGTCGGACACGCGATTGGCGCGATCGTTATTGCTGCGGCTGGCCTCGGGTGGCAGACACAGGTCTTAGACGACCTAGGCACAGAAGAATTGGCGCTGCTCATGGGCACAGGGAATGACGACGCCGAGTCGGAGGAGCCAGATGTGCTTATGGCTGTGGGTCCGCATGCCGAAGAGGCTATGGGGCTCCAGGAAGATCAGATACAAGCCTTGAGGTCTCTTACCTGGCAGGGCACCGCCAATCAGCTCAGCCCATCTCACCTCGACTGGGGTGTCGAGACCACGGCCGCCGCCGCCCGAAAGCCGCGAAGTCGGCAGCCGTACGAGCGACGCGAGAGTCCGCAGCCTTCGTGTTCTTACGACCATCGGTCCGTTTCTCTCCGGACAGTCGTTCGTCAGCGCCGCAGCGCGGTGGCGATGGATAGGAAAACTCACATCACCCGAGACACGTTCTATCGGATTATTCAAAGAACGTTGGCGGTACCAGGAAGCATTCCGTTAAGCACGCTTCCGTGGACGCCGCACATTCACTTGGCCATTTTTGTTCACCGCGTAAAGGATCTTCCCGCTGGCTTGTACCTCTTCGTGCGCGACGCGTCACAGACACGCGCTCTTCGGGCAGCGTTCACCAAGGTGGCTCAATGGCAGCGACCCGCCGAATGTCCGCCGCACCTAGAGCTGTACTGCCTCATCGAAGCTGAGGCCCAGCAATCCGCCCGGCAGGTCTCGTGTCACCAGGACATCGCAAGCGATGGGTGCTTCAGTCTTGGGATGATCGCGGAGTACGAGGCACCCATTGAACAGAATGGTCCGTGGTTCTATCCACGTCTGTTCTGGGAGGCCGGGATGATTGGCCAGGTGCTCTATCTAGAAGCCGAAGCTGCCGGGATTCGGAGCACTGGCATCGGGTGTTACTTCGACGACCCCATGCATCGTGTCCTTGGCCTCCAAGACCTCACCTACCAAGACCTCTACCATTTCACGGTGGGTGGGCCCATCGAGGACACCCGGCTCACCACTCTCCCCGCCTATGCGAATGAGTAACAGCGCCGGGTTGAGCTCAGCCATCGGATGAACGGTGGTCGCGCGGCAGCAGCCTACGTTCGTCGCCTCAAGGCTCTCCCGATACCACGGACTGGAGGACAGCCAACGTCAGACATCAGGCTACTGCCCCTTTGTTACCGAGAATAGAACTACATCCTTTGCCAGTTCCGAATCGAACACTTCCACTTCCTGAGACGCCACGCCAAGAGCCCAGTCCTGCGACCGACCTCGACTGGGGGGGCAGCCCGTGAGTCCGCCACCAACGGTGCGCGGGCGACCCGCAAACCGCCCACTCCTGCGTCGCCTCCCCAGAGGACATCCGGGGTCTCCCAGTGCGTGTTCTCTGGATGTTCGTGTGTGCATGCCGGTGCCGGTTCCCGGGACAGCCTCCCGTGGGGGCGGGGGGCATCGGTGTCGCGCGCCGCCGGTCGGGCGCAGCAGGCCACGGCGGAGCAGGAGACGGTGTTCTGGCGGTCGATTCGTGAACAGCACCGACCCAGCGGAGATCATGCCGTCCGTCCTTCTCGGTTGCGTTCGAGCACCGCCTCGCGCACCGCGCGCAGGGCAAGGCGTGCGTCCCCCTGCAGGCGGTGCAGATGCCGTTCGAGGGCCGCGATCGGCGTCAGGTTCACCGGGGCCCATTCTCCGACCTGGTCGGGACTCGACGCCGGGCGACGGCCGCGCCCCGGCGTGGCCGCGGGCAGGTGGATCGAGGGGACGGCGGCGGCGAGATCCGCGGCCCCGGCCCCGAAAACGGCCACGCCTGCCCTCGGCGGCGTGGCACAGGATTCTCACCGGCGGTTCGCGGGCTCGCGTGTTCCAGCCCGGCGAATATCCTGCGCAGTGACGCGGGATATCCGGGGCCTTGCCCGGGTCCGTTTGCGGGAGGGGGCGAGATCGCGTCAGCCTTGCGCCGGCGTGAACGTGTCGAGGTCGCCAGGCCCCTCGACCTACTCGGCCGGGGCGACTTTCGGCGGCCAGAGATCGCCGAGGCTGAAGGTGACGGCGTCGAAGGGTCGGATGCGGACGGGAGCGTCATCCTGCGCGGTGGCGATCAGCACCCATTCGCCCTCGCGCAGCTCGAAGGCCTCCAGGGTGCGGTCGGCGGGGTCGATGAGCCACAGATGACCCACCTGTTCGCGCCCATAGGCGGCGCGCTTGCCGTGGAGGTCGAGCTTACGGGTCGAAGGCGAGAGCACTTCGCACACCCAGTCGGGGGCCAGCGTGGCGTACGGCGCGTCGGGAAAGACAGGCATCCGCTCCCGCCGCCAACCGGCGAGGTCGGGTACGAGGATATCCTCGCCCAGATGCAGCTCCGGTTCGTCGATGATCCACCAGCCCCCGGGGCCACCCGCGTCGTGGTGAAATGGACCGCCGATCTTCGTGCCCAGCGACGAACTGGCGTGCGCGTGGCGCATGGCCGGCCGCGGGTTCGTGTGGAGCACGCCGTCAACAACCTCGGCGACCCGATGGGGGGGGGCATCGAGCACGTCCTGGTAGGTCGCCCGACGGCGCTCAGCCGAGTCATGCCGCAGGATCGCGGTGGCTTCGCTCATGTCGCCTCCTGCGACGATTCTATCGCCCGGTGCGAATCAAAGCATGGGGAACGGGTGACCGCCCGGGTCCTCGCCGGCTACCGGCGGACCGCCGCGGCCGAGGACAGACGCGACCGTTCCAGCCGGCGGACCTCGCCGCCGTCCTCGCCACGCTGGGTCCGACGTCGCCGACGCGGGCCGCCGGCGTCCCTGCGCGCTCCTCGCGCGAGTCCCGGGGGAGGGCACCTGGTTCCGATAACGGGACATCATGGGGAACCCCTGTACCCTTCCGGATGACTTCGCGGGATGGCCTCGCGGAGTCGGGCAGGCCGCCGGGAGCACCCAGGGGTCCCTGTGCATCGAGCACCTGAAAAGGACCTGTGCCCCGGCGGTCCAGCCTCCGATGGATGCCCCGTGGGGAGTTTGCGCCGCAGAGCGCCAGTACAGGGACCGGCAGGCATCGAGGCGCGCCCGTTCGACTCGGCAAGGGGAGGTTCAACTTGAAGCTGGCATGGTTCGCGGGTGTCGACTGGGGGTCAAGGAAACATCAGGCGTGTGTGCTCGACGCCGCCGGGAAGGTGCTCGGGGAACGGGAGTTCGAGCACGGCGGCGCAGGGCTGTCGCAGATGGCGGACTGGCTGCTGTCGTTCGGGGCGGGCGCGGCGGGCGAAATCGGCGTGGCGATCGAGACGCCGCACGGACCGGTGGTCGAGAGCCTGATGGAGCGGAGCTTCGCCGTCCACTCGATCAACCCGAAGCAGCTCGACCGTTTCCGGGACCGCTTCTCGCCGGCGGGCGCGAAGGACGACCGGCGGGACGCGCGGGTACTCGCCTCGGCGCTGCGTACCGACCCGCACTGTCTGCGACGGCTGGAACCGACCGACCCGGCGATCATTGAATTGCGGGAGTGGTCGCGTCTCGACGAAGACCTGACGCGGGAACGCGTTCGGTTGGCGAATCGGATACGGCAGCAGCTCTGGCGCTACTACCCGCAGTTCCTCGACGCGGTTGACGACGACGTTGCGGCGCCGTGGGCGCTCAACCTCTGGCAAAACCTGCCGACGCCGCGCGCGGGTCAGCGCGTTCGCGAGGTCACGCTCACCAGAGTGTTGAAGCAGCACCGCATCCGTCGGGTCAGCGCGTCGACGCTGCGCGATCGGCTGCGAGCACCAGCCATCAAGCTCGCCCCGGGCACAGCCGAGGCCGCCGTTGCACATTTGCGGCTCGCCACCGAACGCCTCGCCCTGGTCAACCGCCAGCTCGATCACGCGCGCCACGAGCTCGAGCGGTTGGTGCATCAGCTCGCCGATGCTGCTCCGGCGGACGACGCCAACGCGTCCCCGGAGGACGAGTCATCGTCGAAGGAGCCCCGGGATGCGGCCATCCTGCTGTCGCTGCCCGGCGTTGGCACCAAGGTGCTCTCGATGCTGCTTGCCGAGGGAAGCGACGCGGTGGGGCGGCGGGACTACGACGCGCTTCGCTGTCTCTGCGGGGTAGCTCCGGTCACCCGCCGTTCGGGGAAGAGCATGATCGTGACGCGGCGCCAGGCAGCCCACAACCGGCTGCGCGACGCCGCCTACCACTGGGCCCGGGTCGCGGCCCAACACGATCCGGTCAGCCACGACAAGTACCGGTCGCTGCGAGCCCGCGGTCATGGCCACGCCCGCGCTCTGCGCTCGGTGGCCGACCGCCTGCTGAACGTCGCCTGCGCGATGCTCCGTGACCGCGCCTGTTTCGATTCGCACCGTGTCGGGAGCGCAGCCACATGAGGCGATCCTCAACGGTAGCTCCTGGCGTCCGGACCGGACGTGCGGGGTGAGTTCGTTCTGGCCCGGTCTCCCGAGTCTACTGGAGCGGTTCTCCGCGACAACGGAGCGGCTGCCCCTACGCCGCACTTCTTCGCGTTAAAGGAGGGCCAGCCTTCCGGCTGGCCCTCAAGAGCATCCCCGCACGGTCGGGCGCGGCAGTCACCCGCAGGGCCGGAGCGGAGCGGAGGACCCGCGTAGCGGGAGTCCTTTCCAATCCAGAAATGAGCCTGAAGCGGCGGCACGTGAGTCGCGGCTGACGGGCGACCGAATCAGCGGATCGAAACAGGGATCCTGGCGCGGGCTGCGGTGAGCCGGCGCACGCTGACCGACATTATCTTTCATGGCGGCGACGAGGGGTTGTGGGCGCGATCAATCTCGACACCTGCGACGCGGTCGAGCACCGGATCTTCTCTGTGGATCTTGATGAAGAGGAAGAGGATGGCTGTGGGCGCTGTGCGAAACCGCGTTCTTTGCGGTTTTGCAAGCTCCTGTGGGCGCGCTGTTTGCGTCCATGGGAGCGCTGGCGTCCATGGCCCCCGGCGCTGGCCCAGGCCACGATGCGTTCGGGTAGTGCAGGGAGCGGACTCAGCCGAGGGGTGATGGCCCTGGTTGTGCCCACCGGAACCTGGTGACCGCCCCGAGCTCTCCCAGACCGAGCCGATCCCTGGTGTTGTGTCACGGTCCAGGCTTGCTCAGTCGGAGATTGCGCCACGCGTCCTGACGGCGTTGACACGCCGGCCCTCCCGAGCTACCTCCGCCCCGACCCATCCGTCAGCCGCCGTTGGGCCCCAGGCCGAGTCCCTGAACGCCCTGCGGGTCAACGCCGCCCGGAGCGTGGTGTTTCAGGCCGCCGGGTCGATGGAGACAAACAGGCGGTCGCGAGCCTGGTTGAGGGCGCGTGCCGCGTCGTTGTCGCTCATGGCGGCGGCGACGGCGTCGAGCTGGTCGAAGGAGGTCCCCGGCTTGAGGCAGGCGGCGGCGTTGGGCAACGACTTGAGCTTCTCGTAGGGGGTCATGACGTTGGCGTGGGGGTAGCGTTTGCGGACGCGGCCCTTGGCATCGACTTCATCGACGGGGAAGAGACAGGGGCGGTGGAAGTTCAGGTAGGGGGAGAGGACCTGCTGGGTGAAGGCGTTGACGCGTTCAGCGTAACGGCTGGGGATGTGGCCGTATCCGAGGTGCTTGCGGATGACCGAGCCGTTCTTGCTCTCGACGAGGGCGTTGTCGTTGCTGCGGCGGGGTCGGGACTTGGTGAACTCGTCGATGTGGAGGGCTTGCAGCCGGGCGGCGATTTTGTGGTTGATGAACTCCGAACCGTTGTCGGTGTGGAATCCGCGGACGTTGAAGGGGAACGCCCGGAGCAGGGCTTCGAGGACGGGGGCGAGACAGGGCGTGTCGATGCGCTCGACCGAGCCGACGAACTGGAACTGGGTGACCTCGTCGACGAGGTTGAGGTGGTAGAGGCCCTTGATGCCGTCGAGGTCTCCTTGGTGGGCCGAATCGACCCGCAGGTAGCCGGGTTGTCCGAAGGGCTGGGGCCGGCGCCGCTCGCCGATGGCGATGTGCACGGGGCGGGTCGGCGCGGGCATCGTCCCGCGCCGGCGTTGATAGCTGGTCGAGTGGCGCAGGTTGTAGAGGTGTCCGTTGGAGATGGCGGCGAGGCGCTCGAAGCGGCGGTCGCCGAACAGCTGCAAGGCCCGGACGCAGAGCTTGCGGGTGGCCGGACCGGAGAGGGTGCCGTGGAGGGCATCGACTTCGGCGAGCAGCCCGATGTCGGCCTTGGTGTAGCGGCGTGGGAAGGGGTGCCGGGGGCGGCGGCGGTCGGCGATGGCTCCTGTGGTCCGGTGCTGGTGCAGCAGGCGCGTGACCTGCGCGCGCGAGAGGCCGGTCACCTTGTCAGGAAGCGGCGGATCAGGCCCTTGTCGGCCTTCCCCCGGCGGGAGTAGTCGAACCGTTGCAGGGCCTCGGCCACGAACGCATAGGCCTCGGCCCGGGTCTGCGGCTGCAGGTCGAGCGGTCGGCTGCCGGCAAGGAACTCCCGAACCTGGTCCAGGGTCTGCAGGCGCTGGGTGTCGAGCTTCACGATCATCCTCCGATGATCCGGGACCCAGCCCCCTTCAGGCTCATCTCACGTTGGAATCAATCCTCCCTTCAGGCTCACTTCTCATTGGACAAGGCGGCGGCTTGACAGCCGCGGTTGACCGTGCGCGAGGTAGACACGCTCCGAGCGACAGCGAGGGCCTTGCTAAATGGTGGGGAGTCCTTTTCATGTTGCCGCTACCACCGCTGAGCGTGGCCGCCTCGACGGTGGGAATCGCCGGGCCCCTCTTCATGGCGGAGCTGCGACGGAGCGAGGTGAGCGCCCTGCGCTGGGCCGACTGTCCGCCGCGGGGGCAGACTCACGGGCTGCCCCCTGGCCTGGAACGGTGACCCGCGGACTCTACGCCAGCGGCCCGAGCCGCGGCCGCGAACCGCAGCCCCACCATCTGCGGCGAGAGCGGCACGACGCGGGTCCTCCCGCGACGAGCTCGCGGCGACCCGGGAGCGTCCGGAGGGCACGCCGTCCTTTCACCGGAAGGCCTCGCTCAAGAATCGGTGGAGGCGGGGTCCCGAACGTGAGGGCTCTGGACGCAGCCCTACCAGCTTGCGCCAGACGGCCTTGGCATTCAGGCCCACCGACCGTCTGCCAGTGCCCAACCGGATCGCACAGAGGGTCGACTTGCTGGTGTTACCGTATCTCATGCCGAACGGTCGCGGGCACGGGCGCGAAACCCTCATGGATAGGCGATTCTTCGAGCAACCGATCCTGAACTCGCCCTACGAGTACCCCTCGCAGCACTGGGAGCTCGACGAGACCGGCCAGCCGACGAACCGGGTCGTTCCCGAGCGGCGCAAGGTGTCGTTCATCACGCCGATCCCCAAACCCAAGAAGCAGAAGGAAACTCAGCCCAAGATCGTCTTCGACGCCCCCGCGAAGGCGCTCGAGTCCGGCGCCCAGCAGTACGACCTGACGACCTTCATCAGCGGCATGCGCCACCGCGTGGATCGGTGGCGCGAACTGCCGGACCCGGCCTCGTGGCGGGTGACGCCCGAGACGGCGCGGCTCCTCCAGCACTGGCGCAGCCACCGGTTCGGCGATATCCGGCCCTTCTTCTGCCAGGTCGAAGCGGTGGAGACTGCGATCTGGCTGACCGAGGTGGCTCCGTCGCTCGGCAAGGAGGGGAAGCAGTTCATCGATCAGATGGACGCCACCAGCGAGGAAGCTAACCCCGGCCTCGCGCGGCTGGCCCTGAAGCTCGCCACCGGCGCCGGCAAGACCACGGTCATGGCGATGATCATCGCCTGGCAGACGGTCAACGCGGTCCGCCGGCCGGGCAGCAAGCGATTCACGCGCGGGTTCCTGGTGGTCACTCCCGGCGTCACGATCCGGGACCGGCTCCGGGTGCTGCAGCCGAACGACCCGGACAGCTACTACGCCAGCCGCGAGCTCATGCCCGGCGACATGCTCCGCGACCTGGAGCGGGCGAAGATCGTCATCACCAACTACCACGCGTTCATGCCGCGCGAGACGCTGCCGCTGTCGGGACCGGAGCTGGGAACGAAGGAGACGGTGGGGCAGATGCTCCAGCGGGTCATGCCGGGCCTGATGGGCCTCAAGCGCATCCTGGCCCTGAACGACGAGGCCCACCACTGCTACCGGGAGAAGCCGGCCAGCGAGGACGAGGAAGGCCCCCTCAAGGGCGACGACCGGAAGGAGGCCGAGAAAGAACCAGGAGGCGGCGCGGGTCTGGATCTCCGGGCTCGAAGCGGTGCAGCGCAAGCTCGGCCTCCAGCGCGTGATCGACCTGTCGGCCACGCCGTTCTTCCTGCGCGGGTCGGGCTATGCGGAGGGAACGCTCTTCCCGTGGACGGCCAGCGACTTCTCGTTGATGGATGCCATCGAGTGCGGCATCGTCAAGCTGCCGCGGGTCCCGGTGGCCGACAACATCCCCGGCGGCGACATGCCGAAGTTCCGGAACCTGTGGGAGCACATCCGGCCGAAGATGCCAAAGCGGGGGCGCGGAAGGGCGGGTACGCTCGACCCGCTCAGCCTGCCGGTCGAGCTCCAGACCGCCCTCGAAGCGCTCTACGGACACTACGAGAAGACGTTCGAGCTGTGGGCGAAGGCGGGCATCGAGGTTCCGCCGTGCTTCATCGTCGTGTGCAACAACACGTCGACCTCGAAGCTGGTCCACGACTTCATCTCCGGCTTCCACCGCGAGAACGAGGACGGCTCTGCGTCGCTGGTGAACGGCCGCCTGGCCCTCTTCCGCAACTTCGACGAGCACGGCAACCCCCTGGCCCGCCCCCGCACCCTGCTCATCGACAGCGAGCAGCTCGACTCGGGCGAGGCCCTCGACAAGGGCTTCCGAGACGCCGCTGGCGACGAGATCGAGCGCTTCCGCCGGGAGATCGTCGCCCGGACCGGCGACCGCCGGCAGGCCGAGCACCTGTCCGACCAGGACCTGCTCCGCGAGGTCATGAACACCGTCGGCAAGCCGGGCACGCTCGGCGGATCGATTCGGTGCGTCGTCTCTGTTTCCATGCTCACCGAGGGCTGGGACGCCCGGACCGTCACCCACGTTCTAGGCGTCCGCGCCTTCGGCACGCAGCTCCTCTGCGAGCAGGTCATCGGTCGCGCGCTCCGGCGCCAGTCGTACGACCCCAACGAGGATGGCCTCTTCGACGTCGAGTACGCGGACGTCCTCGGCATCCCGTTCGACTTCACCGCCAAGCCGGTCCCGGTCAAGCCGACGCCTCCGCGCGAGACGGTGCTGGTCAAGGCAATCACGCCGGATCGCGACGCCTGCGAGATCCGGTTTCCGCGGGTGGAGGGCTATCGCGTCGAGTTGCCGGAAGAACGCCTGACCGCCCGCTTCGACGACGACTCGACGCTGGAGCTCACCCCCGATCTGGTCGGCCCGTCCATCACCCGCAACGAGGGCATCATCGGCGAGGGGATCGATCTGAACCTGATCCACACCCGCGACCTACGGCGCTCGACCCTGCTCTTCCACCTAACGAAGCGGCTGCTCGAGACGAAGTGGCGCGACCCGGGCGAGGAGCCGAAGCTGCACCTGTTCGGCCAGCTCAAGCGTATTGCGCGGCAGTGGCTCGACCGCCACCTCGTGTGCAAGGGGGGTACGTATCCGGCGCAGCTCATGTACCAGGAGCTGGCCGACATGGCGTGCGAGCGGATCACGGCGGGCATCGTCACCACGCTGCAGGGCGAGCGGCCCATCAAGGCGGTGCTGGATCCCTGCAACCCGGCCGGGTCGACCATGCACGTGCACTTCACCACGTCGAGGAAGACCCGCTGGGAGACCGACGCGAGCCGCTGCCACGTCAACTGGCTGGTCTGCGACAGCGACTGGGAGGCCGAGCTGTGCCGGGTGGTCGAGTCGCACCCGCGGGTGCGCGCCTACGTCAAGAACCACAACCTGGGGCTGGAGGTGCCGTACCGCTACGGCTCCGAGACGCGCCGCTACCTGCCCGACTTCATCGTGCTCGTCGCCGACGGCCGCGGCGCCGACGACCTGCTGCGCCTCGTGGTCGAGGTCAAGGGCTACCGGCGCGAGGACGCCAAAGTCAAGAAGACGACGATGGACACCTACTGGGTGCCCGACGTCAACAACCTCGGCGCCTACGGCCGCTGGGCCTTCGCCGAGCTGACCGACGTGTACCAAATGGCCGAGGACTTCGAGGCCGGGTTGGAGGTCCAGTTCCACGGATTGATTGATCGGGCCGTATCGTGACGAGAGCACAGTCGGACTCGACTCCTGGAATCTCGATCAAGACCACCCGCTACTTCGACGAGCAAGTACGCCGCAAGCGCCCGTACATCGATCCCACCTGGTGTATCGAGGTGATCGCCGCACCGCTCCGGTACGAGAAGCAGCCCGACGGCCGCATCCGCTTCTGGGGCGAGATAGTTGCCCATGGCGAGACCGACCCGCGTGTTCTCCGCGTGGTGACCCTGGACGACGGTGAGACAATCCACAATGCGTTCTTCGACCGCGGCTTTCGAAGGGATGCGTCATGAAGCTGCACTACTACCCGGAAACCGACAGTCTGTACGTTGAGCTCAAGGCCGGCCCCGGAGTGGAAACACGTGAAGTGTCCACCGGGATCAACGTCGATCTCGACGCCGGGGGCAACGTGGTCGGCTTCGATATCGACCACGCCTCTGCAAAGCTCGATCTTGCTACGCTCGAAACCGAAGCCTTGCCCGTGCGGTCCTACAAAGCCGTCTGAGCGTTCGCGGTTCTACTCCCATGCCCAAGAGGCCATCCGGAAAGGCGGTCGCGACCCTCAGACACGACGAGGCGTCGCGGAAGAACATCCCCACGGCCGAGTTCCGGTCGGTCCTGGACCGGGCTGAGCAGAGCCCGGTCCAGGTCGCTTACCAGCGCCGCCACCGAGACCTAGACCCGCAGCTCGTCTGGCGCGGCAAGGACGAGCAGGACTGGTCCGACCTCGTCGTGCAGGCGCCGCCGCTCTTCATCCAAGAGAAGGTGCACCCCAAGGTGCTCATCGACGACCTGCGGCGGCGGACGCAGGACCGGCGCCGGGATCGCGAAGACGCCGCGACCGAGACCCAGCCCGACCTGTTCGCCGACTTCAACGGTCTGCCGGACGACGGCGCGAAGACCGAGTTCTACCAGCACGACGCCAACTGGTCGAACCGGATGATCCTTGGCGACAGTCTTCAGGTGATGGCGTCGCTGGCCGAGCGCGGGACACCGGCCGCGGGGATCGCCCGCAAGGCAGCCCTGGACGACCAGAGCGCATTTCTCGCGGAGAGCGGCCGTTGAGCAGATTCGTTCAGATCACGATGCGTTCGATCTCGTCGACCGTCACCGTGTCGGCCGTCCGGTCGTAGAGCTTCGTCGTCTTCGGCGACGCGTGCCCGGCGATCTGCTGGGCGTGCTCCAGCGTCCCCCCGTTCGAGAGGTACGCCGTGATCCCCGTCGCCCGGAACGTGTGGCAGCAGGTCGAGGGCGGGAGCCCCGCCGTCGCCGCCCGGCGCTTGATCATGGCCAGCACCACCCGCCGCGTCAACGGCCGCCCACTCAGTCTCTCCCCCACCCGGTCCACGCTCTGAAACAGCGCCTCCCGCCCGTCCTCGAGCCCCGCGGCCTCGAGGTAGGCGTCGAGGGCCTCGGCTGCTCGGTGGTGGGCCGGGACGTCGTGCCGTTTCCCGCCCTTCTCGTGGAGCCTGAGCCACCCCCGGCTCCCCTGCTGGAAGTAGTCCTGCCTCCGCATCCCCAGAACCGCGCTCACCCGCGCGAAGCTGTAGAGCATCACCGAGAAGAGCGCCCGGTCTCGGAGGCCGGCCAGCGTGCCCGTGTCGATGTGATCGAGGAGCTTCCTCGCCTCGGCCGGGGTCAGGACTGGCGTCGCGCCCTTGGTGACAACGTGCTTCGGCCCCCGCACCGCGGCCGCGGGGTTCACCGGGAGAACCTGGTTGACGACGAGCCAGTCGCAGAGCATGCGGATCGCCGCGAGGTGCTGCTTCACGGTCGGGACCGACCCCGGGTGCGTCCGGATGTAGGCGGCGACGTGGAGCGGGGACACGGCGGCGAGGCCGAGGCCTCGCACCACGCGAGAAACTGCCCCACCGCCCGCCCGTACGCCGCCCGCGTCCGCTCGTTCGCGATCCGCCCCGCGAAGAACTCCAGAAACCGCGCGACGGCATCCGGCCCCGCGTCGACGATCAGCGCCGGCAGGACGACGACGGCTTCCCCGTCTGCGACGACCACCGGCTCCGCGGTCGCCGGCACCAGCGCCTCGCTCATTCCGACACCTCTCCCCCGCCCACGGCTCCCCCGTCGACGAGCGCCTCGAACCGCTCGTAATCGTTCACGAGCGCATAGGCCAGCGCGTAGAGCCGCTCCACCGCCTCCTTCGCGCCGCCGAACCGCACCTCGATCCGGTCCCGAGAAACCGACACCCCCTCGGGCAAGCTCGCCAACTTCGCGTCGAGGGTCTCGGCGGGGAGCGTCACCCGGATCCCGGTCAACCGCGCCTTCCGGAGCTCTGTCAGGAGCCGCTCCCGTCGTTCTTGTTCGCCGCGGAAGGCGGATCGGGCCCGGTGTTTCCGGAGCTGGCGGAGGAGTTTCGTCCGGGGCAGCGTTCTCTGGTAGCCGGTCATCTCGGCCCCGAAGGTCTGCATGAGGGTTGCCGCCCGGGCGGTCGAGACGCCGAAGAGCCGTTCGATGTCGCGGCGGGTGAGGAGGGTCCGGTCGAGCTTTTCGAGCTGGCTGATGGCGTCGGGGATGGCGAGGAGCCACCGGGGCTTGGGGGGCATCTAGATCCCGATCAACCCGCTGCGTTCGTACGAGTTGGGACGATTCAGAGCGCACATGTCTTTCGACAGGTTAGTAGAAGGTTTTACATAATGCAGGATCCGGGTCCCTTCCTTCGAGGGTCCCATAAAGGGGGTTATGGGACCCTCGAACCGCGCGCGGCCGCGAGCGCCGCGCCCAGGGCCTCGCGGACCTGGGCGGCCCGAGGCGCGCCGACGGCCGCCGCGACGGCCGCCGCCCCCACCCGGTCCTGGTACCATTCGGCTGTGCCGGTTGCGGTGTCGGCGTGCCGCAAGGGCGCCGGGATTTGAACTGAACCTTACATGCGCCGCCGCCGGCACCTTCCTCGCGCCAGCGGGGGGGCATCAGCCGCCCCATCCCGGGCGGCTCTCTTTCCCGCAGCACGGATATGGGACCCTCGAACCGCGCTCGGCCGCGAGCGCCGCGCCCAGGGCCCCGCGGACCTGGGCGGCCCGAGGCGCGCCGATCCGGCACTTGTGTATCGTGGGGACTGTCGCACCACGGCGCGGGCCGTTCGGTCATGTCCGGCTCGCCTTATCGCGCCCGTGGACGTGGTGTCGGCGGTGGACGGCGCCGGGGGGGTTGGTTGCTCCCTTCGACCCCGGCGACCGTCCCATCTTGAAGGGAGCGTGACACATTGGCCGAAATCCTCGAACCGCCGTCGAGAATTCATCAGCCGGACCCGCAGACTCCGCCGCCTGATACGCGAATTATTCCGCCGACTGATACGCGAATTATTCCGCCGGTCCCGCGAATTCCGCAGCTCATGTGACCACGGAACGGGCGCGAGAGCTGACGGGCCTCCTTGCCGTCGAGCCGTGAAGACGCCCAGAGAGCCCTTTCGGGCCGCCGAGCCTCCGGCCCGAGGACTTGGCCCGGGCAAGGCCTCGCGGGTGCGCTCGGAGATCAGGTCGCGCTCGACCTCGGCGAACAGCGCGAAGAGCGTGGTCATGACCTTCGTCTGGATGTTGCTCTTGCCCTCGACCCGGATGTTCTCCTTGAGCGCCACGAAGGCGACGCCGGCCTTGGCGAGGGCGTCGAGGATGGGGGACCGGCTGCCGGATCTGTCGGCCGGGGGGGGGCCGCGGTGACGACCTGGGCGGATGTTGAGCGGGCGTTGTCCGGCCTGCCGGGCTGGCGCCGGGTCGGTGTCGAATGGCACGGCCCATGTCCCGTGACCGGCGCCGGGCATGATTGCTGCTGGTGCGGACCCGGCGCCAGCACGGCGATCCGGATCGGCTGCCGGCATTGCGGCGGGCGTCTCGACGCTGCGGCCGTTCGGGAACATCTAGCGGCCCTGGGGGCTGATTCGGGCGATCTGGCCCCGATCCGGAGAAAACCGACCCGTGAGGATCGCCTGTCCGGGCCGAACGCGACCGGCCGAAGGGAAAACCCCGCGGGAGATTCGGCGCATGGCGTGGGCGCGGCCCTGGGCCGGCCGCTGGCGGTCTGGCGCTCCGGCCGCAATCCGGCCGGTACACCGGCCGCGCTATACCTCGCGGAGCGGCGCCGCGTCTGGCCGGCCGGCGAACCCCTGCCGGAGTCCGTCCGGTGGCTGCCGGCGGGGGAGTGCGGCAAGCTGCGGCCCCGGCTCCCGGATGGCGCGGCGGGCGCCGTCCTGTATCGCTTCGCGCCCCCGGACGGTCCGGGCGTAGCGGTCCAATTCGAAGCGGTCGCGGCGGACGGCTCGCGGGTGTTGGTCGCGGTGGGCCGGCCGGGCGAGCGGCGGACCGCGAAGCGACCGACCGTGATCGGCTCGCGGTTCGACGGCGGGATGCTGGCGTTCGTGGCGCGGCCCGGCGCCGCGGGGGCGGTGCTCCACTTGGCCGAAGGGCCGATCGATGCGCTGGCCCTGGTGGCGCTTGAGCGGCTCGGGGCGGGGAACCTGGGCGGCGGCGCCGTGCTCGGGGCGGCTGGTGCCGGTGGGTTCCGGCCCGCGGCGGTGCCGGGCGCCGGCCCCGTGGTGCTGTGGGCGGACGGAGACAAAACGGGGGCCCTCGCGGCGGTCCGGCTCGGGGCGGCGCTCCGCGCCCGTGGCCGGGACGTGCGGGTGCGGCTGGCCCCGGACGGAGACGACTGGGCGGACGCGGCGAACCTTGAGGCGTGTGAAAGGGGAGCGATCCACGATGGCGAAAGATGACGGGAAGCGGGCGCGGGCGCTCGCGGCGCTACGGAAACACGCTCCGGCGCTCAAGCGGTTGTCCGCGGACCCGGCGGACCTGGCGGACCTGGGGTTCACTGAGGCGGACCGGGCCGCACTGGCGGACCTGGGCGCGGCCCTGGCGGACCTGCCGGACGCGGACCTGGCGGACCTGGGCGCGGCCCTGGCGATGCGCGACCGCCTCGATGCGCTTGTCGCCATCGGCGACGACCATCCGCACTCGCCTCTGCACCAGATCAAGGCCAGCTCGTCGAACCCGTCGGTCGGTGGAATGAAGCGGCTTCTGGCGAGGCTGGAGGGATTCTCGGTCGTCCGGCCCATCGACCAGCCCCCCGGCCAGTCGTGGAGCAGGGTCGCGCCGGCGGACGCGCCGACCATGCGCGCCGCGAGGATGATGCACTCCAGCCTTACCCTCTCGACGACTTAGGGGAATCGCGGAACATGGAAGGGGTGCCTGGGCAGCGGGAAGGTCCGCCCCCTGGCCGGCGGTCAGCGCGTGGGAGCGCGCCTGGCCGCCCTTGTGAGCCGTAGGACCCGACCGAGACGGCCGACCGCCCCCATGCGCGCGGTCCGGACTTTGACCGTGCCGGCCGCGCGCAGCCGGTTGATTGCCGCGGTCAGCTCGTCGCGGGTCAGCTCGGTCAATGCGCGAACGTCCCGCTCGGCCGCGGCGCCGCCGACCGCCCGCTGCAGCACCTCGACGACCCTCTGGTCCGGTGTCACGGATTCGACCTCGCCTTGATTCGACACCACGCGCACTTGCCGTCTTCGGACCGCGGCGGCTGGCACGTCGCGCCGCATGACGAACAAAGCCACGGCGCCGGCCTAGTCATCTACAGCCCCACCAGCTCGCGGGCCTGGTCAATCGTCATCCCGCCGTTCGCCGGGTCCCGGCTTCGCGTTCACCAGCGAACCCACCGCCCTGCTCAACATGGTGACATAGGCCGCACGCGCCCGCCGCATGTCGAGGGTTAGGTCGGGAACGTCAACCTTGGCTTCGATGCGCTCCATCTTCTCGGCGGCGGCTCGCGTTTCACGACCTCGTCTGAGATCGTTGGCCGGTGCATCGCCGAGTGCGGTGGCTGGATGCGGGTCTACGAACATGCAGGCGTGCCGAAGTGCGACACGTGCGGCTGCGTCGACGAGTTCTGAGGGGCGGCGACCCCTAGACCGTCAACCTAACGGATTGAGAGGTCGATCCGGCACTTGTGTATCGTGGGGACTGTCGCATCACGGCGCGGGCCGTTCGGTCATGTCCGGCTCGCCTTATCGCTCCCGTGGACGTGGTGTCGGCGGTGGACGGCGCCGGGGGGGGTGGTGGTTGCTCCCTTCGACCCCGGCGACCGTCCCATCTTGAAGGGAGCGTGACACATTGGCCGAAATCCTCGAACCGCCGTCGAGAATTCATCAGCCGGACCCGCCGGTCCCGCGAATTCCGCAGCTCATGTGACCACGGAACGGGCGCGAGAGCTGACGGGCGCGCGGGCGGATGCTCAGGCGGCTGGCGACATCGGGTTCATTGAAAAGTCGGGCGGCCGACCCTGGGCGTGCGGCGGTCAAGTCCCGGCACCCATAAAGGGGATTTCGGGGCCAGGGGAGATTGTCGTCAAGGGGAGCAGACGTAGACTTGCGGCAGCCATCGCCGCCACCAATACGCAGGAGAGCTGACCCCATGCCCACCCAGACCATCGTTCCGAAGCGACGCGAGGACATGCCCGAAGAGGAGCGTCGAGCTGCTGAGCTGCGCGACCGGCTGCGCCAGCTTGAGGATGCGTTCCTGCAGCTTCGGATGCCGCGGATGCCTGGCGCTGACTACATCCACGACCGCGCGGTCACGCTGGCGTCGCTCGCACAAGCGCGCTCGCTGATGGAGGGGTGACCCCAACACCCTCGCCGCGCTCGGCCGCGAGCCCGCGGCCAGGGCCTCGCGGACGGCGTCTCCGCCCGTGTTGTCCGCGTCCTGGTCAGCTGCGTACGACGCGAACCGCTGCTCCAACGTTCAGCACCGCCGAGCAGCCCGCACTCCCCCAGCGCCCGCCGGCCGCGCGGCCGGGGCCGTCTCGTAGTCCACCGCCCAGCGGTACTTGGTCGCCCTGACGCTCGTCGATCGCCCAGAGCCTCCACCGGCGTCTGAGCCCCGGCCGACACGCCGCGCTCAGCAGACCGTCGACAACGAGCCCCGTTCCCCTCACGGGCCGTGGAATCACATGCTACGACATCGCCCGCGGGGTTCGGCGGCCATGCCGCCGATGACCCGCCCTGGGCCCGGACCCGCCCGGCCGCACCGACCGCAGATCAAACCCTGGGAACGCCGCCGGCGGGCGGCGGCGGCGGCGGCGGTCAACGTAAGTCCGCATTATCCGACCCAAAGTGAGCGTCGAGCCGAGGAAACGCGAGTCCGCCGGTAGCCGGCCGAGAACCCGGGCCGTTCGTTTCCCCGGCCGGGCTGGACTCGCCGGCGAGGCGGGCCCCGGAAGCGCGCCGCGGCCACCGCCGTCGACGCGCTCGCCGGCGCTCTCCCCTGCTCGTGGAGCTCGGCGAGGTAGCCGGCCAGGGTCGCGGACCGCGCCGGGCGGCGGCGACCCGCGGTTAACCTAATCCCCATTATCCGACCCAGGAAGAGCGAGAACGGCGGGGCCGGCGAGGAGCAGCAGGACCTCCGGCCGGCCTGCCCCCGAAGGACGCCTCGAGAGCCGGCCATGCCCCCGAACCGCGGGTTATGGGACGGTTAGAAAAAGCGAAGGAGCCAGAGGCCGTCAGAAGGGCCGCCGTGCGTAAAACGGGCGGCCGGAGCCCGTCGCGCCCTCGCGGACCAGGACGGGCCCCGCGCCCGCCAGCAGCTCGAACCCGAGGAACGTCTCCGGGGCCAACGTCGCCGCTACGTGCGTCTTCGCCGGGTGCAGCGACAGCCGCCGACGCGCCAGGAACGCTTCAGCACCTGGCCAGGGCCGCCAGTAACTCGCTCGCCTTGGCGAAACTGACCTCGGCTGCCGTCAATCCGACCAGGCGCGTGGTGGCCGGTGACAGCGAGGTGTCTTGCAGACCCAGGGCCCGGTCGCGCGGACAGCTTCCCCGGCGGCAGGCGGCGCAGTGGTAGTAGGCGCGTTCGAGGGTCAGCGGTCCCAACAGCGTGGTGAAGGTCTTCGGGCGGCGGCCGGCGTAGCGCGCCGTCTGGCCGCAGGCGCACGCTATCGCCGAACTCGAATGGTCGGAATCGTCCGCGTTGAAGTGCTCCGCCATCGCCTGCGCAGCGATGCCGAGGGCTTGGCGACGGAGGGCGTGCTCGAGGGCCTCGAAGTCCTGCGCGGTGGTTCTCCCCGGTCCGATGAGCGCATCGACTTCAGCCGCGACCGCGGCTACGAACGCTGCCCTCCAACCACCTTGACGACCTGGCTCGCCGTGGCGAGGGCTCGACGGTGAACGGTCTGCAAGAGGGTCTCGAAGTCCTGCGCATTCACGCTCCTCCGTCTGAAGGAACGCGTCGACATCGGCCCCGACCGCCGCCTCCAACGCGGCGAACCCCTCCTCGAAGCCCCTTTTTCGGCCGCGGGATCGAGCGGTTCAGTCAACTCCGCCTCGGGCATGGTCGGAATCCTCCTAATACCCGAGGAATCGGCCGATCAGCGCCCGCTCAATACCCCCGTACGGCAAATCCCCACTTTCTTGTCGTGCACCCTGGACAAGACGCCCAGTGGAGGTCCCGTCGTTTTCATGCTATGGTAGCGTTTACCCACTGCCGGAGTTCCCAGCCCGCGCGGTGTCCATGACCGTGGTGTCTTCGAGGGCTGGGCGCATGAGTGATTCTAGCGATAGCAGGCGGCTGCGTGTGGCGTCCAGACGTGAGGTGCTCGAGGGCATCCGAGCGTTTCGAGAGCGGGTCGGCGATCCCGGCCCGGTGCCCGCGCCGCAGGCGGTCTTTCATTGGACGCGCGATCATCAGATACAGACTCTCGTCCGAGCGTCTGACGCCGAGCCGGACTTGGGGTTTCTCGTGCGTTTGCTAGCGCTTTGCACCCTGCCTCGCACCGATCCGGGCCGCCGGACCCACTACGTGCGTCGCAATGGCCCGTATTCGCTCGTGGTGACGGCTGGCGGCGTCGACCCTCGTCTCCCCTTCGGGATTCTGCCGCGTCTTCTTCTGGCTTGGATCTGCACCGAGGCGGTACGGACGCAGTCGCGGGAGCTCGTTCTTGGTCCGTCGCTGGCCGAGTTCATGCGCGTTCTGGGTGTCCAGTCGAGCGACAGCGGCGGCCGTCTCGGTGTGCGCACGCGCCTGCGCGAGCAAATGCGCCGGCTGTTCCGCGCTTCGATCGAGGTTATCGAGGACT
Source organism: Candidatus Multivorans sp. (assembly GCA_965216125.1). Taxonomy (GTDB): domain Bacteria; phylum Acidobacteriota; class Thermoanaerobaculia; order Multivoradales; family Multivoraceae; genus Multivorans. The sequence continues at coordinate 23,082 of CBDCFP010000002.1, forward strand.
TCGGCGAGGGAGAGCACACCGTCGCTGATCGCATCACGACCGAGACGCACTTGTGGTGGAGCCCGCGGCGCACCGAGGACCCGGTGGGCTGGCGGAGCACGATCCGGCTCGGCTCGGATTTTTTCAGCGAGATCATCGCGGCGCCGGTTCCGATCGATCTCAACGTGCTGCGGGCGCTGAAGCGCAGCTCGCTCGGGGTCGATCTCTATCTCTGGCTTACGTACCGGCTCTTCGCGCTCGACAGGCCCCTGAAGCTCACGTGGCCGCAGCTCTACCGGCAGTTCGGGCCGGACCCGCTCCGGAGTGGCGCTGACGCGATCAAGAATTTCAGGGCGAAGGCGATTCGTGAGCTGGACAAGATCCGCATCGCTTGGCCGGCTTTCGATTACGGTCTCCCCCACGGTTGTCTTCAGCTGCGACCCACGCCGCCTCGCATTGGTCCGGCGCCCCAGATTTCCACAGATCAGGTGTGAATCGGGGGCTTTTTCCCCGCATAAACAGCACACTTTCCAGGCACCTGGGGCCCGCATAAACGGTACACTTCAGGCGGATTCCCGCCGCATAAACGGTACACTTCGTACGTACGTACGTACAGGTAGTAGAGCTGCTTTCATGTAGCGAGTGAACGTACACGTAGTGCCGCTTCGCGGCCGTGTAGATGGCGACCAACAGATGTTCTTGGGTCCTGACCTCCGGGGGTCGGCGTAATCGTGCGTTCGCGCAAGGCGACCCAGTTGAGCGGAGGTGCATGGTGGACACTAACGCTCATCCGCGTCACGATCGCTGGCCGCGAGTACGAGGTCCATCCTGTTGCGGCTCTGGGTTTCCGGATGTTTCCCCTGACGAATACTCGCAACTGCGAGACGACATCGGGGCCAACGGCGTGCGTTTCCCGGTTGTGGTCGGCGGCGGGTGGTTCGTCGACGGCCGCACTCGTTTGAGGGCTTGCGCCGAGTTGGATCTCGACCCGCCCGTACGTGAGCTCTCCCCCAACACGGCTCCTCGGCCAACATCCACTGCAGGCACCTCAGCACGTCGTAGCGGGCGGTGCTTGCGGCCCAACTCGCGCAGTCCGACGGGGTCACCCTTGAGGATGCGGCAGCAACTCTGAAGGGTGCGGCTCTTCTTCGTCGGCGGCCCAAGGGGCTTCTGCCAGCGGCACGGCAAGAGCTACTTGACCCGTCGAAGGTGTGGTGGGGAGGGCGGCGGGGGCGGCTTGCTGACCGGCCGCGCTATTCCATCAGCGTATCGCTGGGCGTGGTGCCGCTGGTACTCCCGCGTCGTGGAAGTCCCAGTACGCATCGAAGTCGCGGCTGGCTTCGTAGCACCCGGAGCTTCAGAACCGCCTCGGCTCCAACCCAGTTCGCCACCCGGCGGATCCGGGCCCGCGCATGGATGAAACAGCGGTACTGGGTAGCACCAGCGTGCACCAGTGAACTCCATCACGGTCGCGGACCAGGTACCGCACGCCCCTTCGATGACGCCGGTGGCGATGGAACACAGGCACCGCCTTGCAGACGTACTCGGCCACGTGGATGAGGTCGATTACCACACCGTAAGGTCGACGGCGGCGCTCGCGCGGTTGAGTTGCGTCTCGGCGCCATCGACGAGCGCGACCCGCCCGGGCGCGCAACCTGCACCGTCCCGAAGGTCGTCTCCGGGTGGTGTTCCTGCAGACGCCGCTGCGAGCGCTCGACATCGTCGACCCCCTCGACCGGACCGGCGGCCTCCCCCGGGGTGCGTTGATCGAGGTGTCCTTGCAGGAGCCTGCGCATCAACTCCTGGCCCCGTCGGTGGAGCTCCCGTTCGAGCTCGCTCTCACTCATCTGCTGGGCTTCGCGCGATGAGAGGTAGGCTTTGGCGTCAGCGAAGACGGCCTCGGCCACCGCATACGGCGCCTGGTCGGGGGAAGCGGCGCTGTGAGCCACGTCTCGCATCGCTCAACTCTCCCGCAACCGCCGGACCGTGTTGGGCGCCTCACCAGCACGGCGGCAGTGTCGGTCCATGCGAGCTCGATCGCTGGTGGCACCCAACGCGACCCAGAAGGCACGTCCCGAGAACCTCGTCGTCGCTGCTACGGCCATCGCAGAGGCATCTCCCTTCCCAAGGCAGCGTACCAAAACGCCGCGCGAATGTCCAGGGGGGCGGAGGGGACGACCGAAGCGTCCGGGCGCCGTGATCAGGCCGGGCTGGCCGCCCGAAAGAGGCCGGTGGGCGCTGTCCGGGGCGCTGTCCCCGCGCAAAACGAACCGAAAAGTGACCGTCCGCGAGCAAAAACGCCCATGAATAGGTGAAAAAGCCGTCTACGAAGAAGAGCCGCACCCAACTCTGAACGTCAGTTGGATGTCGGTGGCTCGGGCTCGTGGCTCGTCAGCCATGCGAGCGCGGTCGCGGTGGTGATGAAGAGCAGCAGCACTACGGCGTCCCGCGCCTGGAGGGGATCTCGGCGGTTTCCACTTCGGCATCTGTCATGTGTCCTTTCGGCTGGTCGCGTAGGCGGTGAGCGCCTCGGTCACGATGGTCTGGAGGCTCTTGTCGTCTTCCACGCTGAGTATCCTGATGGTCTTGTGGATCTCGCTTGGCACTCGGACGTTCAGAAACTTGAAGTTGGTGGCAGCGGAGGGAGCCGCATGCTTCTTAGGTTGCGGCGCCTTCGGGCGTTGGGGTTCGGTGGCTGGCGTGTTTCCCGGGGGAGCGGGTCGGTCCTTGCCGACGACGCGTTTGTGAGTTTCGGTCCACGCGTTCGCGAGCGATGTGCGTCCGGAAGTGGTTGCTGGTGTCATGCCGCCTGTCCCTTCGTGGCCTTCGGGATGATGCCGGTGGCCTGCAGCCACGTGAAAAGGCTTCGGAGCTCGCTCGCGGCCTTTCCGGCGGGGTTGTGCTCGGCCGCGCAGAGTCCGGCGTTGAAGCTGTTGACGTGGGCGATCCGGCGGTGGAGCACTATCGGTGCGCAGGGAATGTTGGTGGTCTCGATCACCCCGCGGGCTTCGTCGGCGCTCGGGTGGTTCACGGGTGCGAGGTTCAGGAGGATCGTCGCTCGAGTTTTCGCGATCTCGGCAATCTCGATCGTACTGGTCATCGCTGCGATATCGGGGAAGCTCGGCTGGACGGGGATGAGGATGTGGTCGCTCAGCTTCGCGACGGTCACCGCGTCGGCGCCGGAGTGCGGAGCCGTGTCCGTGATGATGAGCTCGGCGCCGTCCTCGCCGAGGGCGGTGATGAAGGGTTCCATCCGCGAACTCGGGGTCGCGTAGACCGGCGGGGTGTCGGTTCCGCCGGCTTTTCGGAGGTCGTGCCACTTGGCCGCGGACGCTTGCGGGTCGAGGTCCAGGATGGCGGTGGCCATGCCGGCGGCCTCGGCCAAGGCGCCGAGGGCACAGGAGAGCGTGGTCTTGCCGGTGCCGCCTTTCTGGCTCATGACTGCGATCACGTACGGGCGGGTCGGGGGCGGTTGAGGGTGTTCCGGTCGGGTTCGGGTGTCTGTCATCACGTGCTCCAGCGGCGCGTCAGCACGCCTGTTCGGGCAACCGTGTGGTTGCGCGCATCGTTACGGTTGCTCGTTCGCGTCGATCTCTATTATCGGTTTGTGTTAGAGGAACTGCAACAGTACGTCGTGCCTATCGTATGCGTCGTGTTCGTGCTGTACAATGTAGTCGTTGTATACGATGTGTTCGAATGACAGGATGCTGTCATCGCGTGCATACGACCAGAGGTGCGAATCGAATGTGCGCATGTGTGCGATTGCGGTGCGCTCGGGCTCGTGTCGGACTCGGCGCCGAGTCCGACTAAGTCGCCCTACGCGAGCGCGGCCGCCTCCGACGCCGTGATCGCGGGGCTCCTCTTCATGGCTGGGATGCGGAGGAGCGAGGTGAGCGTCCCTCCGCTGGGCCGAACGTCGCCGACGCGGACGCCAGCGACGGGATCCTCGTCACCGTCCGCCCGCGGCAAGACGAACCAGGAGGGCGAGGTGAAGGACGTGCGGTTCGTGAAGGGCGGCGTCGCGAGCCCGGCGCCGGAGGACCGCGTCGTGCCGCTCTCGCCGCAGATGGGTGGGGCTGCGGTTTGCAGCGGCGGCCCGGGTCTCGGAGGCCGGCGGACACGTGGATCGAACGCCTGCGTGGTGAAGATGGATCCTCCAGCCCCGACCCAGCCCGTGGCGCTCGCCGCCGGCGAGCGCCCGGTGCCGAGCGGCCGCCGCCTCGCCGCGGCCTCGGTCAGCCCGAACACCCGACGGGCGTACTCTGGAGCGCTCCGCCGCCTCGACGCGTGGCTCGCCGGCCGGGCGTCGAGGACGCGACCCTGGCCGTCTACCTCGCCGAGCTCCACGAGCAGGGGAGAGCTCCCTCGAGCGCGTCGACGGCGGTGGCCGCGGCGCGCTTCCGGGCTCGCCTCGCCGGCGAGGCGAGCCCTGCCGGGGAACGAACGGCCCGGGTCCTCGCGGGCTACCGGCGGACTGCCGGTGAGCGCGGCCGGGGCCAGGCGCGCCCCTTCGGGGCGTCGGACCTGGCCGCCGTCCTCGCCACCTGCGAGCGTCCGCGGCGTCGAGTCCGCGGCGTCGAGTCCGACGAGGTCGCCGTCGAGCGCGGCCGCCTCGACGCGGTGATCGCGGGGCTCCTCTTCATGGCGGGGATGCGTCGGAGCGAGGTGAGCGCCCTGCGGTGGGCCGACGTCGCCGCGGCGGCCGCCGGCGACGGGATACTGGTGACGGTCCGCCGCGGCAAGACGAACCCGGCGGGCGAGACGAAGGACGTGCGGTTCGTGAAGGGCGACGTCGCCCGCGCCCTCGAGACGCTGCGGTTCGCCTCGAGCCCGTCGCCGGAGGACCGCGTCGTGCCGCTCTCGCCGCAGATGGTGGGGCTGCGATTCCAGGCGGCGGCGCGGTCGGCCGGCGTCGAGCCGGTGACCGGCCCACTCGGGCCGTGTCGGTCTGGCGTCGGAGCTGACGCGCCGGGGGGCGTCGACGACCGACGTGATGCTGGCCGGGAACTGGAAGACCTCTCGGATGGTGGCGCACTACTCGTCCGGGGCGACGGCCGAGCGGGGGGCGGTGGCGCAGTACCTCTGAAGCCCAGGGTGCGGCCGCCAGCGGCCACCACGTGGTCAGTGCATCGTCTCGCCGCCGTCGTCGGCGTCCTCCCGGTCGGCTTCGTCGGCCAGCGACTCGACGATGCCGAGGTACAGCGCCAACGTCGCGAGCACCACGGAGCGAACCGCATCCCGGAAGGCGGCCGAGGGCGCCCAGGCCCGCACCGCGGCGGGGTCGTCCTCGTCGGGCATCTCGTCGAGGGCCGCGACGGCCAGCCGTTCGGGTGGCGAGGCGACGCCGCAGTGGACACGCTCAGCGACGACCGCGCGGGTTGCCCGCACGAGCGACCTGAACTCGGGGTCGTGGAACTGGTCAGGGTCGAACATCCCTGGGGCCACCTATTCCTCTTCGCGTCCATCGAGCCCGGGCGGCAGGGGAGTGCGCGGGTTCGGAGGCCCGCCGCCGGAGCGGACGTCCCGGTCGACTTCGATCGCGGCGGGGTAGTCCGCGGCACCGAAGAGCTCCCGTTGGCGCAGCGCCGTATCGACCTCGGCGGTTGTCGCGGGCCGGAACCCCTGGCCGTCGTCGATGTCGATCAGGAACAGTCCGCTGCGAGGTCCGGTGGTCACGCGCCATCGACGCTCAGGCATCCCTTTCGGTCTTCGGCCGCGACCGCGGCCCGGCATCGTTAGGGTACCGACAACATTCGTGCGGAAATACACTCCAAGGGCTCAGCGCAAGCCCCCGGGTGGCTCCCGAGCCGGCCGCCGGGCGCGGGAGACCGGCGGCGTCGGGAAACCGGCGCGGTTCTGTCAGGAAGAAACGCACGTTCTGGCTGAACAGTTTGGCAGCACGGAACATGACGCGTTCCGTGGTCCGTATCTGTCAGAAAATACCCCCGAAGCCCCATTCCATGGACAGGCCGGTCGACCGTGGAGCAGGACGTGCGCAGCGCGACCTTGATCTCCGAGCGCACCCGAGAGAGGCTCCCTTGCCCTGGGCGCCGCCGACCGCGGCTGCAGCGCGCGAGGCGCACCGGTAGAGAGCCCTGGTCGTTGAGCTCGTCGGACTCTCGCCCGGCTCCCGCTGTGCGGGCGCCCAGGTCCCTCTAGCGGCGCCTGGGCTGGTCTCTCGGGCGGTTGTTCGGCGTCGAGGTCGACGACCCGCCCCGCCGAGCCCCTTACAGTGTATTTCTGCACGAATCGGGTCGGTACCCTAGAGGGGGCAGAGGGAGGCTCTGCCCCCTCCCGCGTGCTGGAAGCCGGCGGCCGTGGTCAGTGCATCGTCTCGCCGTCGTCGCCGTCCTCTCGGTCGGCTTCGTCCGCCAGCGCCTCGACGATGCCGACGTAGAGCTCCAGCGTCGCGAGCACCACTGAGCGAACCGCATCCCGGAACGCGGCCGACGGCGCCCACGCCCGCACCTCGGCGGGGTCTTCCTCGTCCGGCATCTCGTCGAGGGCCGCGACTGCCAGCCGCTCCGGGGGCGTGGCGACGCCTCCGGTGGACACGCTCCGCGATCACCGCACGGGCTGCCAGCACGAGCGTCCGGAACTCGGGGTCGTGGAACTGGTCAGGGTCGAACATCCCGGTGTCACGCGACAGGGGAAACTGACCCCCTGGCGACATTGAAAACTGACCCCCCTTGGCCAAGGAGGAGTCAGACAGATGAATGGATGCGAGGATGTCGGCCCGTGGGCAGGGAGGCCACGGGCAGAGATGATGAAATCCGACGAGGTGGAGGCGATGCTGCATCTGCATGCGCTCGGTTGGGGGTTGAAGCGCATCGCGAGGGAGTTCGGGTGCAGCAAGAACACGGTGCGGCGCTACGTGGCGGCCGACGGCTGGATGGCCTACAGCCGGCCGGTCCGCGGCGGCAAGCTCGAGGCTCAGGAGGCCTGGTTGAAGGAGTGCTTCTTTCGGCACCGCGGCAATGCGGAGGTGGTGCGCCAGGACCTGCTGCGGGAGCTGTCGATCGACGTGAGCCTGCGCACGGTCGAGCGCGCGGTCGCGCCGTTCCGGCGGCTGCTGACGGCCGAGGCGAAGGCGACGGTGCGGTTCGAAACGGCCCCGGGGCATCAGTTGCAGATCGACTTCGGGGAGCTGCGGGTGCCGATCGCGGACGAGCGGGTGCGCGTGTACCTGTTCGTGGCGACGCTGGGCTATTCGCGGCGTTGTCATGTCGAGGCGTTCAGGCACGAGCGGCAATCGTCGTGGTTCCGCGGCCTGGAAGGCACGTTCCGGCACTTTGGCGGCGTGACGAAGGAGGTGCTGACCGACAATCCGCGGGCGCTGGTGATCCATCACGACGCGGCCACGCGCAGGTCGAGTTCAACGACCGGTTCCAGGCGTTCGCCGCCTATTGGGGGTTCCGTCCGCGGGCCTGCGCGCCATACCGGGCTCGGACGAAGGGGAAGGACGAGCGCGGCGTAGGCTACGTCAAGCGGAACGCCATCGCAGGACACCGCTTCGAGAGCTGGGCGGGACTGCAGGCGCATCTGGCGTGGTGGCAGCGCGAGATCGCGGACCGGCGGCGGCACGGCACCACCGGTGAAGTCCCGCTGGTCCGCTTCGAGCGCGAAGCGAAGTGCTTGCGCCCGTGCGCGGACCGGCCGCCGTTCGGCCAGTTGCGGGATCTGATCCGGACGGTCCACGCCGACTGTGCGGTGGTGGTCGACACCAACGCCTATTCGGTGCCGTGGCGGCTGATCGGCGAGCGCGTACGGGTGGTGGTCAGCGGCGGTCGGGTGCGCGTTGATCACGGGCCGGACGTCGTCGCTGAGCACATCGAGCACACCGGCCGGCACACGCGGATCACCGAGCGCGCGCACCTGGTCGGCATCAACCGCGGTCCGCGCCCGGCTTCGGCCGAGACGGACCGGCCGAAGCCGGAGCTGCTGCGCCCGCTCGACGCGTATGCGGCCGTCGCCGGCGGGAGCTTCTGAGATGGATATCGTGGACCATGAGACGCTCCTCGGCTGGCTGACGCGGCTGCAACTGACCGCCATCCGGGACCAACTCGACAGCCTGCTCGACGAGGCCGCGGAGAAGAAGCTGACGCTGCGCGAGGCGCTCGCGTTCCTCGTCGAGCGCGAGGTGTCGCGCAAGGACGAACGGCGCATCGAGATGGCGTTCAAGATCGCCCACTTCCCGGCAGTCCGCGAGCTGGCGGACTTCGACTTCAAGGCGCAGCCGAGCATCGACGAGCGTCAGGTCCGGGAACTGGCGACGTCGCGGTGGATCGCGCACGGGGACGCGGCCCTCCTGCTCGGTCCGCCAGGAGTCGGGAAAACGCACTTGGCGATCGCACTCGGGCGCGAGGCGATCCGGCAGCGCTACTCGGCGCTGTTCACCACGGCCCAGGCGCTGATGGCGGCGTTGGTCAAGGCGCACAGCGCCGACCGCCTGGAGGACCGCCTGACCTTCTACGCCAAGCCGAAGCTTCTCATCGTCGACGAGCTGGGCTACCTGCCCTTCGAGCCGCACGCCGCGCACCTGTTCTTCCAGCTCGTCTCGAGGCGCTACGAGCGCGGCAGCATCCTGATCACGTCGAACCGTTCTGTCGGCGAATGGGGCGAGGTGTTCGGTGACGTGGTGGTCGCCACGGCGATACTCGACCGGCTGCTGCACCACAGTCACGTGTTGACGATTACCGGAGAGAGCTTCCGATTGCGGGAGAAGCGTCGTGCGGGCGTCCTCAGGCTCTCGGCGCCGACGCCTCACGACCGGCCGCAGAAGACGACATGAGTATGCGACCGCCAGCATCGCGACGAGTTCGGACACCGGCCATTGCGCTGGCGTTACTCGTGATCGTCCAGTCGGGTCCGGGTAGCCTGTGGATTCTGTCGTGGCGTGGAAAACGCGCGCGATACGCTCGGTGTCGACTGACGCCTTGCAGAAGGCGCGTTTCCCACAACACCTTGGACGCCGCAGACGGCGCCCACAGGCTCCACAGGCACTTTCGCCGTACTCTCGATCAGGACGTCAAGATAGGATCTCGAAGACCCGTTACGTTACGCCACCGCAAGGAGGGAACTGACAGAGCATCGTCGCTACGCTCCGACGAGCGTTCACGTTCGCCGGAATCAGCGTTCACGTTCGCCGAAATCGGTGTTCACGTTCAGCGAAATACCCACCACCTTCAGCAACATACGCCGTTTCTTCGGGGGGTCAGTTTTCGGTGTCGCCGGGGGGTCAATTCCGGATGTCGCTTGACACCCGGGACCGGCCGTCCGCGCGGCTCGAACCACCCGCCCCGGAAGATCGCACGGCGCAAACGCCACGTGTCAGCGTGCGCCGCGTGCGCCACCCAGGCGCGCCCACCCGCTGCTCCACCTCCCCCCGCGTGACCGTACCCGCCCGCCAGCAGTCGCGGGGCCCGCGAAGCCGGTTGCGGAACCACCGCACGTTCGCCTCCGGCAGCCGACGGCGCCCGGCCGGCCGCAGCTCGAAGCCGAGGGGAACGTCGCCGGGGCCGCCGTCGCTACCACGTGCGTCTTCGCCGGGTGCAGCGACAGTCGACGGCGCGCCAGGAACGCTTCAAGCGCGGTCACGCCACGCCGCGAGCCGCGCCGGGTCGTCGGCGAACAGCGCGAAGTCGTCGACGTAGCGCAGATAGGGCGCGCGGAGCACCTCGGTGACGAAGTGATCGAAGCGGTCGAGGTAGACGTTGGCGAAGAGCTGGCTCGAACTGACCCGGCGACGACCGGCCGTCCGGCACGGGCGGCGTGCAAATAGGCATGCCCGCCACGCGGATCACTTGCCCCCGCTCGAGTGGTACTCCAGCATCGGCCGGCAGGCTGGGCACAAGTGTTTGCGACGGTTCGGTGAGTTGACAATCGTGTGTTATGGTCGCATCGGCCATTGCCCGGTTCCCAGCTTGGGCGTCCCGGCCTTTCCTGACGGATGTCTGTTGTGTTCGGGGCGACTTGGAGGGGAAAGCTGGATCATGGGTTCTGACGACTTCGAGGACAGACGCCAGGAGCGGCAGTGGCGGGGTGAGCGGCATGCCGAGTTCATCAAGGCCTTCCGGAAGCGTGTAGGCAATCCCGATCTTGACGGTCTCTCTCCGCAGGCGATTCACCACTGGCACAGTGGGGATCAGGTCGACGCGTTGGTGGAGGCCGGGTTGGGGGAGCCGGCGCTCGGTTTCATGAGCGCGTTGCTCGCGACCTGCAGCCTGCCGCGCACGGATCCTGGCGATGCTCACCAATACGTGCGGCATAACGGACCGTTTCGGCTGTACTTGAGCCGTAACGGCGAGGAACTTCTCCCCTTCGGGATTCTGCCGAGGCTGCTGCTAGCGTGGATCTGTACCGAGGTCGTGCGTACTCGGTCGCAGGAGCTGTACCTGGGGCCCTCGCTGGCGTCGTTTATGCGCGAGTTGGGGGTGCGCTCCAGTGACAGCGCCGGGCGTTTCGGGGTCCGGACGCGGGTAAGGGAGCAGATGCACAGGTTGTTCGGGGCTACGCTGCGTGTGGAGTACGAGTCGAAGGTGGAGTTGCGGTCTCGGACTGTCACCGGGCCGATCGCCGACGAGACCGATTTATGGTGGCAGCCTCGTCAGTTCAGGCAGGTGGAGTCGTGGCGGAGCACGGTGCACTTGGGGCATCGCTTTTTTAGCGAAGTTTTGGACCATCCCGTTCCGATCGATCTCAAGGTTTTGAGGGCGATGAAGCGGAGCTCGTTGGGGGTGGATGTGTACCTGTGGCTGACGTACCGCCTGTTCCGACTACGAGAACCGGTCAATCTGTCGTGGCCGGTGCTCTACCGGCAGTTTGGGTCGGATCCCGGTCGCGCCAGCGGCCGGGCGGTCGATTACTTCCGGTCGGACATGTTGCGTGAGCTGGTCAAGCTCAAGATATCGTGGCCGGGGTTGCGGTATCGCCTGGGACGCGGGTTCTTGCAGCTCAGGCCGAGCATAGGCCGCATCCGCAGTCGTTCGTCCACAGACTAGCTGTGGAATCTGGAGTTTTCCCCGCATAAACGCCCGGATTTGGGCTAGAGTTTTCCCCGCATAAACGCCCGGATTTGGGCCGGTCTAGCCCGCATAAACGCCCGGATTTACACGTACGTACAAGTAGTACGAGCTACAGGTAGTTCAATCCCGGCAAGTAGTGCCGCTGCGCGGCTTGTGGATAGCCCTATCGACCCGACGGCGGTTTCGGGGTTCCGGAAGCCGAGTATGGGGTCGATCCGCTGGCATTCTGGCGAAGGATGGTCGAATGGGCGTTGCGGTTCCGGTGCGGATCGGCGGTCGGGTTTTATGGCGGTGCATCCGGTCTGGAAATGGCAACTAAAAAAGGGACCCCTGCGGCCACGTGAAAAGGGACCCCCGGTTGGCTCTGTCAGTACATCAACCCTCCTTCGACACAGCGAAACGGCGCACCCGGCGCCACCCGCCGGGAACCCGCCGTCCCCGACCCCAATCCCGAGCCGGCGGTTCCGGTCCGGTGCGGTGTTCGGAGTTCGGTGGCGCGCCGGGTCCCTGGGACGTTGTGGACGGTCGGGACGCACGCGTCCAGGCCGGGCCGCAAGGCCCATAACTGCCATCCGAGCCGCGGGGCGGGCGGTGTGTCACCCGAAGGGCCGTAGCGTCGCGGAGGACGCGCGCAGCGCGTTGACACGCCGGCCGTCCCGCAGCTACGCGGCGCCGACCTCCCGACAAGCTTGCCGTGCATCCCGGGGGCGGGTCCGAACCGAGGAGCACGACCCCGCAGGCATCAACGGCCCCCCGGATGCCGGCGCCCGGCTCCCCTTCGTGGCCGCCAACCGGAAGCTGTCGCCGGTGGTCTAGCCGTCACGCCCGAAGCCCCTGGGCAGCTCGACAGCCTCCAGTACCGACAGATCCAGATCGCAGACCTGCTCGAGCAACTCCGCGGTCGCGGACCCGGCGAGGGATTCCGGCAACGCGTCCCGCCACTCCCGGTACTGGTCCTGCAGCGCCAGGAGCGTCTGCACCGCGTCGTTCCATTGCTGTGGCCGCGATCTCCGGTCCGCCGGCCGGCGGTACCGGGTCCGGGACTCGCCGGCCTTCCGCCGCTCCCGGTAACGCGCCTGCCGCTCCGCGTTCGTCAACGCCACGACTACTCCACACTGTTACGTAACGGACCGGTGACAGGCGGCTCGGCGCCCGGACGTTCCGGTCCCACGGGCTGAACACCAGGTTGCTCGTCACCATCACCGAGCGGCGCTCGTAGCGCTCGGCGAGCAGCGTGGACAGCACCTCGGCTTCGTCGCCTTGCGCGCCGCCCGCCCGCTCATCCCCGCCGCCGCGGCGGCCGCCGCCAACGTCTTGCCTGCCATCCGCTTCTCGCGCAAGCGCCGAACCTGCGCATCCGTGACCAACCCGTCCTCCGTGAGGAAAACGGGCAGTGCCACACGCGCCGCGGGTGCTCCCGGCAACCGGCCCATCGCCACCACGGCGACCGGCAAAATAATTGCCGTTGAACAGGTGCACGACCCGGAGGCATCAACGAGCTCCCCTCTTGCCGGGTGCCGGCGCCTGGTTCCGCTTGGCGGCCTGCAGCCTGAAGCTGCCGCCGGTGGTCTGCAGGACCGTCGCGTGGTGCACGATCCGGTCGATGACCGCGGCGGCCGCCGTCGGGTCGAGGAAGACCTCGGACCAGCGCGCGAACGGCAGATTCGTCGTCACCACCAGGCTCCGGCGTTCGTAGCGCTGGCTGATGAACCCGAACAGCAGGTCGGCGCCGGCCTTGTCGAGCGGAACGTAGCCCAGCTCGTCGACGATGACTAAATCGAAGCGGGCGAGCTGGGCGAGCTTTCGGGCCAACCTGCCCTGCTGCTGCGCCTCGACGAGCAGCGTGACCAGCTCGGCCGCGGTCACGAACCGCACCCGGTAGTCATGCTGGCAGCAGGTCATCCCCAAGGCGATGGACAGATGCGTCTTCCCCGTGCCGACTCCGCCGACGAACACGACGTTGGCGGCGTCGGCGACGAAGCGGCAGTCGAAGACCTGCAGGATCGCGTCGCGGTCGAGGTCGGGCTGCGCCTCGAACGAGAAGGCGTCCAGCGTCTTCAGCATCGGGAAGCGGGCATCCTGGATGCGGCGTTGGATGCGGCGCTCCCGGCGTCCGGTCACCTCCAGGTGCACCAGCTGCGCCAGGTAGTCGGCCGGCGCCTGTCGCTGGCGGGCGGCCTGCTCGGCCAGCAGCCGCCACTGCGCCCCGATCGTCGACAGGCACAGCGTCTTCAGGTCCGCCGCCAGATGCGGGGGCTCGGCAATTGCGGTGGCCATCAGCAGGGGTCCTCCACCAGCGCGTCATACGCCGACAGCTTCGGAGCGGGTACCGCGATCCGCGCCAGCTCCGGACGCACGCCTGCGACCGGCGGGCACACCGGCGGCGGGCCGGCCTGCTGCTGACGGAGGATGAGCCGCACCGTCTCCAGGCGCGGCGAATGGCGCTCGAGGGCGGCCGCCACCGCGCGCTCGACGGCCGGGGCCGGGTGGGTCTCCATCAGCCGCAGCATCCGGACCCATTCCTGATCCGGCTTGCGCGTGTGCTTGGCCAGCTCCGCCCGCGCCCGCTGCCACACCGGGGCCAGCCGCCAGTCGAGGAGAGCCGTCGCCTCGGCCACGGCCCGATGCTTGCGCTCCAGCAACGGCAGGACGTGAAGCGCATCGAGGACCTTGGCGCCCCGGCAGAACACCCGGCGATGCTCTGCGACCACCTCGGCGCCGACCGCGATCGCCACCCGGTCGTGATACAGCTTCACCCACACCGGCCGGTAGGCGTGGCGAATCGGCACCGAGTACGTCACGCGGTCCACGTGGACGTGTCCGAACTTGTCGGCCACTCGCGCGACGACGCGGCAGGTGGCGGGAAGGTGAGCAGGCATCGCCCGCAGGTGCTCCCGCTCCTGCGCCAACGCTTCCTCGACCGAGCGCCCGTCGTCGAGGTGGCGCATCGGCAAATCGGCCTCCAGCTCCGTGATGATCGCCGCGTTGAGCGCCGCCCAGCTCTCGACCGCCAGCCGCGGCCGGAACACCAGGTTCCGGACGTATTTCACACCTCCCTCCACAGAACCCTTCTCCCAGCCCTTTGCCGGCGCGCAGAACTCGGCCCGGAACGGATACCCGCCCCGGAACGCATCGAACGCCTCGGTCTGCACCCGGTCCCGACCGGCCAACACGTCCTTGACGGCCAGCGAGGTGTTGTCCAGGACGAGGCGGTCCACGAGGCCCCCAAAGTAGCGGAACGCCGACTCGATGCCGTCGAGCAGCGACTCGATCCGCTCGACCGGGTACGCCTTGGCGAAGTACGCGTTGGAGAACGGCAGCGTCGCCACCAGGTACTTGACCTTGCACGGCACGCCGGCGATGTCGACCCAGGACTCGCCGAAGTCGACCTCCATCGTCGTGCCGGGCAGCACGCTGCGGTGCACGAAGGCCTCCTTCCTCGTGGTGGCCGTCCTCAGCCCCGCGACGTACCAGCGCACCGTCCGCGCCGGGAGCGGTCCCGCCATCGGCAGCAACAACCGACGAATCCGTTTCGCGGTCAACCGCGGCTCCTCGCGCAGCCACTGCCTGATCCGCTCCCGCCACGGGTCCAGGGTCCCCGGCCGTGGCGCCGACACCCGCACCGGCGGCGTCGACCGGCTGATGGATCGCCGCACCGTCTTCACGTCCAACTTCAACCGCCGCGCGATCTCTTCTTCGGCACCCTCTCCACCAGATGCAAGTGCCGGATCTCGGCCCACTGGGACATCCTGATCACCTCCGCGTCCTCCTGGCTTGGTCGACGAGACGACCGTGTCTCGCCCCGTCGATCATCGCCAGGGGATCGCTGTTCCGAGTGCTCATGGGGTCCCTGTACCCTTCCGGATGACTTCGCGGGATGGCCTCGCGGAGTCGGGCAGGCCGCCGGGAGCACCCAGGGGTCCCTGTGCATCGAGCACCTGAAAAGGACCTGTGCCCCGGCGGTCCAGCCTCCGATGGATGCCCCGTGGGGAGTTTGCGCCGCAGAGCGCCAGTACAGGGACCGGCAGGCATCGAGGCGCGCCCGTTCGACTCGGCAAGGGGAGGTTCAACTTGAAGCTGGCATGGTTCGCGGGTGTCGACTGGGGGTCAAGGAAACATCAGGCGTGTGTGCTCGACGCCGCCGGGAAGGTGCTCGGGGAACGGGAGTTCGAGCACGGCGGCGCAGGGCTGTCGCAGATGGCGGACTGGCTGCTGTCGTTCGGGGCGGGCGAGGCGGGCGAAATCGGCGTGGCGACTGGCGCGGGCTGCGGTGAGCCGGCGCACGCTGACCGACATTATCTTTCATGGCGGCAACGAGGGGTTGTGGGCGCGATCAATCTCGACACCTGCGACGCGGTCCGAGCACCGGATCTTCTCTGTGGATCTTGATGAAGAGGAAGAGGATGGCTGTGGGCGCTGTGCGAAACCGCGTTCTTTGCGGTTTTGCAAGCTCCTGTGGGCGCACTGTTTGCGTCCATGGGAGCGCTGGCGTCCATGGCCCCCGGCGCTGGCCCAGGCCACGATGCGTTCGGGTAGTGCAGGGAGCGGACTCAGCCGAGGGGTGATGGCCCCGGTTGTGCCCACCGGAACCTGGTGACCGCTCCGAGCTCTCCCAGACCGAGCCGGTCCCTGGTGTTGTGTCACGGTCCAGGCTTGCTCAGTCGGAGATTGCGCCACGCGTCCTGACGGCGTTGACACGCCGGCCCTCCCGGAGCTACCTCCGCCCCGACCCATCCGTCAGCCGCCGTTGGGCCCCGGGCCGAGTCCCTGAACGCCCTGCGGGTCAACGCCGCCCGGAGCGTGGTGTTTCAGGCCGCCGGGTCGATGGAGGCAAACAGGCGGTCGCGAGCCTGGTTGAGGGCGCGTGCCGCGTCGTTGTCGCTCATGGCGGCGGCGACGGCGTCGAGCTGGTCGAAGGAGGTCTCCGGCTTGAGGCAGGCGGCGGCGTTGGGCAACGACTTGAGCTTCTCGTAGGGGGTCATGACGTTGGCGTGGGGGTAGCGTTTGCGGACGCGGCCCTTGGCGTCGACTTCATCGACGGGGAAGAGACAGGGGCGGTGGAAGTTCAGGTAGGGGGAGAGGTTCTGCTGGGTGAAGGCGTTGACGCGTTCAGCGTAACGGCTGGGGATGTGGCCGTATCCGAGGTGCTTGCGGATGACCGAGCCGTTCTTGCTCTCGACGAGGGCGTTGTCGTTGCTGCGGCGGGGTCGGGACTTGGTGAACTCGTCGATGTGGAGGGCTTGCAGCCGGGCGGCGATTTTGTGGTTGATGAACTCCGAACCGTTGTCGGTGTGGAATCCGCGGACGTTGAAGGGGAACGCCCGGAGCAGGGCTTCGAGGACGGGGGCGAGGCAGGGCGTGTCGATGCGCTCGACCGAGCCGATGAACTGGAACTGGGTGACCTCGTCGACGAGGTTGAGGTGGTAGAGGCCCTTGATGCCGTCGAGGTCTCCTTGGTGGACGGAATCGACCCGCAGGTAGCCGGGTTGTCCGAAGGGCTGGGGCCGGCGCCGCTCGCCGATGGCGATGTGCACGGGAGCGGGTCGGCGGCGCGGGCATCGTCCCGCGCCGGCGTTGATAGCTGGTCGAGTGGCGCAGGTTGTAGAGGTGTCCGTTGGAGATGGCGGCGAGGCGCTCGAAGCGGCGGTCGCCGAACAGCTGCAAGGCCCGGACGCAGAGCTTGCGGGTGGCCGGACCGGAGAGGGTGCCGTGGAGGGCATCGACTTCAGCGAGCAGCCCGATGTCGGCCTTGGTGTAGCGGCGTGGGAAGGGGTGCCGGGGGCGGCGGCGGTCGGCGATGGCTCCTGTGGTCCGGTGCTGGTGCAGCAGGCGGGTGACCTGCGCGCGTGAGAGGCCGGTCACCTTGTTCAGGAAGCGGCGGATCAGGCCCTTGTCGGCCTTCCCCCGGCGGGAGTAGTCGAACCGTTGCAGGGTCTCGGCCACGAACGCGTAGGCCTCGGCCCGGGTCTCCGGCTGCAGGTCGAGCGGTCGGCTGCCGGCAAGGAACTCCCGAACCTGGTCCAGGGTCTGCAGGCGCTGGGTGTCGAGCTTCACGATCATCCTCCGATGATCCGGGACCCAGCCCCCTTCAGGCTCATCTCACGTTGGAATCAATCCTCCCTTCAGGCTCACTTCTCATTGGACAAGGCGGCGGGTTGACGGTCGCGGTTGACCGTGCGCGAGGCAGGAACGCTCCGAGCGGCAGCGAGGGCCTTGCCAAATGGTGGGGAGTCCTTTTCATGTTGCCGCTACCACGCACTACTCGTCCGGGGCGACGGCCGAGCGCGGGGCGGTGGCGCAGTACCTCTGAAGCCCAGGGTGCGGCCGCCGGCGGCCATTGTGGTCAGTGCATCGTCTCGCCGCCGTCGTCGGCGTCCTCCCGGTCGGCTTCGTCGGCCAGCGACTCGACGATGCCGAGGTACAGCGCCAGCGTCGCGAGCACCACGGAGCGAACCGCATCCCGGAACGCGGCCGAGGGCGCCCAGGCCCGCATCGCGGCGGGGTCGTCCTCGTCGGGCATCTCGTCGAGGGCCGCGACGGCCAGCCGCTCGGGTGGCGAGGCGACGCCTCGGTGGACACGCTCTGCGATGACCGCGCGGGTTGCCCGCACGAGCGACCTGAACTCGGGGTCGTGGAACTGGTCAGGGTCGAACATCCCTGGGGCCACCTATTCCTCTTCGCGACCATCGAGCCCGGCCGGCAGGGGAGTGCGCTGGTTCGGAGGACCACCGCCTGAGCGGGCGTCCCGGCCGACTTCCATCTCGGCGGAGTAGTCCGCCACTCCGAACAGCTCCCGCTGTCGTAGCGCCGCATCGACCTCGGCGGTTGTCGCTGGCCGGAACCCATGGCCGTCGTCGATGTCGATCAGGAACAGTCCGCTGCGAGGTCCGGTGGTCACGCGCCATCGACGCTCAGGCATCCCTCGGTCTTCGGCCGCGACCGCGGCCCGGCATCGTCCTCGCCGCCGGGGAAGCGTAGACCAGAACACCCGACCGTGCCAGGCATCCTGGCTCGACCATCGCGGCGGCCCGCTGCCATCGAGTTCTAAGCCCATCGCCCTGCCTCACCCCAGAGCACCCGTCGACGGGGAAGTGGGCTGTGCCCGGTCGGGCGCCGTGCTTGGAGCCGGTGGCCGTGCCCCCGCCGAGAATTCCGTGGCCCCTCGAATCCAGAAAACAACCCGGCCGGCGTGAGCCCGGCAAGCGCCGGCGACGAACACAAACTACGGCGGTCGATTCATCCCCGCGGCGATCGCACAGCAGGGCACCCCCGCCCGCCCAGCTCGGCCGAGGGTGCCCCAACGAACCCCGACGCTACCCGGGGACGTGCCCGGACAGCGGTGCGGGCCTGGTCGGCGAGGTAGGCGCCGGCGGTGCGGTCTTTCCCGGCGGGGTCGGGTGCGCGGCAGGTGTCGGCGGTGCGGTCTTTCCCGGCGAGGTCCCGCCGCCGGCCGCACCAACCTCCCCGGGTTTCTCCGGGGTGCCCTCCCCCACCGTGGCAGGCACTACCCCACGGACCGGCTCGGTCTGCGCCGTCGTCATGTGCCCCAGCGCCCGATTCACCACGCGCTTGATGCCGTCCGGCGTCGCGGCCTCGATGAGCAGTGACGCGGCCCCGAGCTGTGTCATTCTTAGCTGCCGTGCCGTCTCCATCACCCGGGCGTAGGCCGGCGTCGGAGACCTGCACACTCTTCGTCTTCCCGGTCTTGGTCATCGCACCTCCTCTAGCTCTAGAAAACATAGCGACCCGCGGTCACGCGTCCGGCGGCAGCTCGTCCGTCAGAAACTTCAGACGGGGCATGAGCTCACGCACAAAAACCTCATCCCGCATCATCCAGGCGCGCCACTCCTGCCGACGATCCCACTCTTCGCGATCCGCGAGGGACTGCAGCCACGCGATGTGCTCTTGTCGTGCCCGTTGCTCTTCCCTCGCCTCTTCGATCGTCATCTCGCGACCAGACCCACCACCACCACCGCCCGAACTGCCGCCGCGATCATCCGCCGACGTCGGCACATCGACCCGCGGCGGCCGGACCGGTATCTCGGGGTACGCCTGGGGACCGCGGATGTACTCACCCGTCACCCGCCAGCCGTCCGCCTCGAGGAGCGCCAGCTCAAGCAGCCACCGCCGCTCAGGATCGATGCGCTCGACCAACCCGGCCAGCATCGTGACCGGGATCCAGCACCACCCAGCCGTTATGTGCTTTGCGAACTCGGCGAACTGCTTGTCCTGGTCCGCCTGCTTGATAAACCGCTCGGCCACCCGATAATCAGCCCGCAGCTGAGAGAGCCGTTCACCCGCAGTTCTCCCCATCGCGCCACCTCCCCACAGCATGTTACCATAGGCAGAAAGCGTTAGGAACAGTAGCGAGATACGCTTTTGCCTAGTCCCTAGTCAACCGCCCCGGGGGGGCTAAGCGATCTCGCCCCTGCGGGGGGCTGCAGCCATGAACACCGGCAGGAAGATCGGCCGACCGCCGCGCACCGATGCGACGATCCGGAGCCTGCAGATCAACGTGTCGGTGACCAAGGTCGAGGCCGCAACCATCAAGCGCCTAGCCGACCAGCGCGATGTCCGGCCCGCCGTCCTGATCCGCGAGCTCGCGCTCGAAGCGATCGCCCGACTCGACGAGGACCCGGCCGCGGCCAAGGACGCCCGCCGGACCGAGGCGGCGGCGGAGACCGCGAAGCTCCGCGCCGACGTCCTCGACCTCGGCGCCCAACTGGCGAGGGTCGCGAACAACGTCAACCAGATCGCCAAGGCGCTGCACCGCGCGCCGGTTGCCGTCCCGGACGACCTGGCCGGCCTGGCCGGCCTGGTCCGCGAACTCATCGGCCTACTCAAGACCGTCCGGCAGATAATCGCGCGGAAGACGTTCTAACCATGGCGCCCGTCATTCACGGCGCCGGCGCCGGGCTCGCAGGGCTGATGCTGTACGTCACGCACGACGTCGGCAGCAAGGACACGGCCGACCGCGTGGCCTGGACTGCGGCCGTCAACCTCCCGGTCGACGAGGCTGAAAGCTGTCGCAAGCTCATGCAACGGACGGTGAACGACGCCGCCGACCTCAAGGCCGCCGCCGGGATGGCCACCACCGGCCGGAAGCTCCGCAAGCCGTTCGAGCACCTGTCGCTCTCGTGGTCGCCGGGCGAGCACCCGACGAAGCGGGAGATGATGGCCGCCGCCCTCGAAGCCCTCCACGCTCGCGGCTATTCCGGCTGCCAAGCTTTCATCGCCTGCCATACCGACTGCGATCACCCGCACGTGCACATCGTGGTCTGCCGGGTCGATCCGCAGACCGGCCGGACCCGGAAGCCGACCCACGCGCGGAAGCTCCAGCGCTGGGCCGAGGACTACGAGGAGCGGACCGGCGGGATCAGGATTCCGAACCGGCGAGAGCGCCGGCTCGTCCGCGAGCACAACGCCGAGGAGATCCGCGCCGCCATGAGGGAGGAACGGCAACCGGCGTTGCGCCGGATGCCTCCGCTGGAGCCCAAGCGGGTCCGCGAGCCGAACGGCAAGGCCATCCGACGGCGGACCGCTGGCGAGCGCCAACAGTGGTCCGCTCGCCTCGCGGACCAGGAGACCGCCGCCACCCCCGCCCATGTCCGGGCGGCCCGGGCGGAACGCGTCAACCTCAACCGCGACCAGGCCGACGCCCGGATCCAAACCCGCAAGGCCGCCGCCGTCGCGAAGAGGGCGGCAGTCAACACCCCGCCGTCGGTCAAGCCGACACGGCCGCCGCGAGCGCCAGCGCGCCCCATCCCCGGGCCGCCTGTCGCAATCGCGCCCAGCTTCCGGCCAGCCCGCGAGCCGACACGGCCGCCGCGAGCGCCAGCGCGCCCCATCCCCGGGCCGCCTGTCGCAATCGCGCCCAGCTTCCGGCCAGCCCGCGAGCCGACACGGCCGCCGCGAGCGCCAGCGCGCCCCATCCCCGGGCCGCCTGTCGCAATCGCGCCCAGCTTCCGGCCAGCCCGCGAGCCGACACGGCTGGTGGTGAGACCCACCCGCGAGCCGAAGCCGGCCACGGCGCGGCCGTCAGCACCGCCGCGAGCAGCAGCGGAAACATCGGCACCATCGGCACCATCGGCAAGGCCGAAGCCGACCACGCCGACGCCGGAGCTGCGCCCGACTCAGGGCGGTGCCCGCCGGGCTACCGACGTCGCGGTGCCGCCTAGGTCCACCGGACCGAAGCGCAGTGGATGAAATGACAGAACACGACCTCGGGGCGATCGACTGGGCACAATGCCCCCATCTGCACCGCCATCCGGAAATGCGCGGCGGCCAGTGGTGCTTCGAGGGAACAAGCCTCCGCGTGGCTCACCTGTTTCAAAGCCTCGCGGCTGGAGCATCCGCGCAAGAAGCACGATCGCGACGATTCGAACGGACCTGGGCGTCAGCGGGACCCTCGGGACGTGCGGCGCATCGAACGCCAGGGTCGCTGCGAGTGCCCGCGCTGCGCCTGCGGCTGCTCGCTCGCCTCGCCTTCGAAGTAGGTGTTGGTCAGGTCGTAGAGGGTCACCGTCGGCTGCAGGTCGAACAGCCCCACGCTTCACCAGCGCGTCCGAGGCGCGGTAGAGACAAGGCGAAGCTGATCGAGGATCGGGATCACTGGAAGCGCCGTAGCGAGCATCTGGAGAAGGAGCTCGAGGCGGCGCGGCGCGCCGGCCGCCGACAAGCGGCTCCCTTCGCCAAGGACCGGCCGCAGGGACGCGGCGGGCGTCCCGGGCGGCGAGCCGGGGCGGAGTACGGAAGGCAGGGGCGCCGCCGGGAGCCGACGCAGGCTGACGAGACACACGTGGCGGCGGCCCCGACGACCTGTCCGGACTGCGGCGGCGCGGTCGCGCTGGACCGTGTGGCGTCGCAGTACCAGGAAGACCTGCCGGCGGTGCATCCCCTCGTGCGGCGCTTCGACATCGAGGTGGGCCACTGCTCGCAGTGCCAGCGGCGCGTGCAGGGCCGGCACGCGCTGCAGACCTCCGACGCGTTGGGCGCGGCTGCCGCCCAACTGGGTCCGAACGTCGCCGCGCTGGTCGTCGAGTTGCACACCGAGCTGGGCATGCCGCTGGAGAAGGTCGTCCGCGTTCTGCGGACCCAGTTCGGACTGCACGTGACCAAGGGCGGCGTGGTCCGACTGCTGCACCGCACCGCCGACGCGGCGGCGCCCGCGTATGCGGCGCTGCGCGAGCAGGTCCGCCGCAGTCCGGTGGTCACGCCGGATGAGACGGGCTGGCGGGTGAACGCACTCCGCTACTGGCTGTGGGTGTTCGCCACCCCGGAGACGACGGTCTACGCCATCTGCGACGGCCGCGGGTTCGACGATGCGGCGGCGGTTCTCGGCCCCGACTTCGCCGGCGTGCTGGTGCGGGACGGGTGGGTGGCCTATCGCGGCTTCAAGAAGGCGCCGCACCAGTCGTGCCTGGCTCACCTCTTGAGACGATGCAAGGACTTGCAGGCAGCTCATCCCGACAGCCCCTGGGCGGGCGCGGTGCAGGCGGTCCTGCAGGACGGCCTCGCCCTGCGGACCCGCTCGAACGCGGGCGAAATCAGTGAGCACGGTCTGGCGTCGGCCCGCGGCCGACTCGCCGCCCGGCTCGGCCGGCTGATCGACACCCCGCCGCCGTTGGCCGACGCCGAGCGCTTCGCCAAGCACTTGGCCAACGAATTCCCGGCGGTGTTCCTCTTCTTGTGCGACCCGTCGATCGAAGCCACCAACTGGCGGGCCGAGCAGGCCATCCGCCCCGCGGTGGTCACCCGCAAGGTGTGCGGCGGCAACCGCACCCGGCGGGGGGCCGACACCCAGCAGGTGCTGGCCAGCGTCGTGCGTACCGCCCGCCAACGCAACCTCGACCCGCGCTCGCTGATCACGACGATGCTGTGCGCCCCCGAACCCGTCGTGCCCGAGGCGCTTGCGTTGGCGCCGCCCGCCTGACAACGGGCGGCGTGGAAACCGCTCATCCGCTTCCCGTCCTCCTGCGCGCCCCCGGCCCGCACTCAATCCGCGCCGTCCCGCCGCCGCCCGAGCCCGCGACCCGTGGGTTTCGCCGCCAGCGGCGGGAACGCCACCAGGCAGCTCGCCGCTGTTCGCGGCGTCGGTCCCCGCCGCGTGTCCTCATGGCGGCGGCGCCATCGCCGGGACCCGCGTGGCCTCGCGCCGCCGTGGGGGACCGGGATGCGCCGCGGGAGCCGCCAGACCCAGCGCCCCGCGAGCGAACCACCCGGACCGACCGTCGCTGCCGATGACGCGCCGACAAGCTGCCTTGGCGACAATGGGACTGCGAGTCTGCCCTGGGCGCTCTCAACAGCGACATGCTCTGCGCAGGTGCGCCGGCCGGCGAGTCGCCCCTCGTGCCCCTCGCTCCCGACCCCCTCACAGCCACGAGACCGACGCCGCGATGCCGACAAATCTGCGCGGGGACAACCTCGTCATGCAGCAACTTCCCCGGCGGCTCGGTCCATTTCCGCCCATTTCCACTGGAGAACATCAGTCCCGCACCCGGTAACCGAATACAGAGGGACAACAGCCCCGTGGACATGACGAACAACGCCGCTTCCGGGGAGCGCCGCGCCGCCGGCGTCCCAGTCCAGGATCGGCGGGCGGCCCGTCGAAGCCGCGGTGGCCGACTCCAGGACCCGGCCCGGTAGCCATCGCGCCGACGCCGGAACGGCCGCGGCAGGACCTCGCCCGCCTCGATGTCGCGATCACAGCACCGTCGAAGGATGCCCGGGCCGGTAGCGATTCCAGTCCGCCGCCACGAGCCCAGGACCGCAAGGACACAACGCCGGTCATGGACGCCCCCGCCACCCAGGCGGCCCGTGTAAGGCAGAATCCAGGGAGTCCTGAGGGTCGACCCGACTCGAGAAAGTGCCGTACAGGCGATTCTGACGACCCGGCCCGGCCGACCAGGCGGCCCGTGTAAGGCAGAATCCAGGGGGTCCTGAGGGTCGACCCGACTCGAGAAAGTGCCGTACAGGCGATTCTGACGACCCGGATCCCGGCCGAACTCCTAGCTCACGTCTCACCGCTCGGCTGGGAGCACATCAACCTGGCCAGCCCGGGCAAAGAAGGCGTGGATGAACGTGCCGGGGGGGGACCCGCCGGCCTCAGGATCAACGTCGAGTTCGCGCTGGCCGCGCCGCTCGACGGTCCCGACGCCCCCCTTGGAGTGGGAGCGCCATTCGTACATCGGCTGCGACGCCGAGGCGTCACAGCAGGTTCTCTGGGACTACGCGCGCCGGTACTGGCTCTGCGACAAGCTGATGCTTCTTGACGCCGCGCACGTCCGCGGCGTACACACCGGCGCTGAGAACCGCGCCGTCGTGGAAAGACAAAAGGCGGCACAGGTGGTGGGGTAACGGGTGACAGAATAGTGGTAGCTGCCTTGCAGCCGCCCGCCCATCCAACCGGCCGGGCGCGGGCGTTGCGAGTCGAGCTTGCGCGAATCACGGACGATCACGATGAAGGCCCGCCCTTCGGCGGGCAAACCAGCCAAGGCTGACCTCCGGCGGATAACTGCACCCAAGCGCGGGGCGTCGCCCCCGCCCGCCCGAAAACAGCGAACGAGGCCGAGCGGCGGTTCCAAGCGGTAGTCCCCTCAACGATCGTCGGCGACGAGAACACCTGACGGCCGCGTCGAGGCGTGAAACGACGCCCTGACGCGCCGAGCCCCCGCCGCCGACCTCGACGGCAGCTTCATCACGTTGACCACGTCGCCACAGTACCGACAGCCGTAGTCGACGCCGGCGCGGCGGGCACGCGGACAAGCAAAGTCAACCCCCTGGGGGACGCCGCCGCCTGCCGGCGGGTTCCGTGGTCCGGGATGTTCCTGAAAGGTCCGTTTCCTCTAGGCTACCAGTCCATGGCATGTTCTGCGCCGTGGCGGGGGATATCCCGTACCGTGGTCGGGACCATCCGGTCCCTCGCTCGCTCGGGAAGGGGTTCTTGACGCCGCGCCAGGTGCGCGGCGTACACACCGGCGCTGAGAACCGCGCCGATGTGGAAAGACAAAAGGCGGCACAGGTAGGGGATGGATGGGTGACAGAATAGTGGTAGCTGCCTTGCAGCCGCCCGCCCATCCAACCGGCCGGGCGCGGGCGTTGCGAGTTGAGCTGGCGCGAATCACGGACGATCACGATGAAGGCCCGCCCTTCGGCGGGCAACGACACCAGCCAAGGCTGACCCCCGGCGGATACTGCACCAAGCGCGGGGTGTCGCCCCCGCCCGCCCGAAAACGGCGAACGAGGCCGAGCGGCGGTTCCAAGCGGTAGTCCCCTCAACGATCGTCGGCGACGAGAACACCTGACGGCCGCGTCGAGGCGTAAAACGACGCCCTGACGCGCCGAGCCCCCGCCCTGACGCGCGGCCTGCACGAAGCGCGTGAACCACGCCAGCCGGCACGCGCAAGGAGCCGCGTCGGTTCAAGACAACGCAAGTTCATCTTTCGCTTCGGCCGAGTTCCCGTGGCTGACGTTTCCTTGCAGGATCGGGAGTCCCACCAACCGGGCTCGTCGTCGGGTCGGTTTCGCGCCCAGCTCCTATAGTTGCCGGCGCCACTGCGGGCAGGTTCTCCGGCTTCCCTTCGGTGCCTCGGCCATCCCGCCGCCGCTCCCGGCACATCTTGTGAGCTGCGGTTCGCGTTCCCGAACGGGCGGCCGTCGTGGACGTCCGCTGCGCCTGGAGATGCGTCCACGACCGTCAGCTCATCACGTCGAGCAGACGGCCGTGGGGTCCGGCCTTTGCTCCGGTGCGGTCGAGTTCGACCGCTGTCACGAGTAGCCGGAGCGTTTTCCCGTGCTGAGGGGGAAGTGCGGCGGGGTTGGCGGTCGCCGCGGTCGGTGGGCCCGGTGTGTCGTCGACGTCGCAGCCCTTCGGTGTCGGGGCGGCCGGAAGCGGGGTCGCGACCCTTTACCCGGTGGCGACGCTTGGTATGTCTAGCTGCGTTCCAGCGAGAGAGCCGCTTACAGGGCGGCGAGAAAAAGTCCGACGAGCGTAGCGCAGCCGCGCAGCTACTGCCCCCGTGTCCTTGGGAGCGAGCCCGGCACGCGGGGCGTCCGCCGGTTTGATTTTAAGCCGGCCGCGATTCGGGAATTTCTGGAAACGTGGACTCGAGAAAGACCACCAAAAGGAGGTAGAAACAACCGATGACTTCTGAAACGGCGTGCGAACTGTGTCAAGGAACCAAATGGGTAGAGGTGCCGGGTGATGGCATCACCCTGATGAAGCGGTGTGCGTGTTTGCAGCGCGAGATCGCCCGAGCGCGGCTGGCGGCCGCTATGATCCCACGGAGGTACGAGCACTGCAGCCTCGACAACTTGCTGACGTACGGGAACCCGGGGCTCAAGAGGGCGGTGGAACGGAGCCGGCGTTTCATCGACGAATTCCCGGATGTCGACAGGAGCCTGCTCCTGACCGGGCCAAGCGGGATCGGCAAAACGCACATCGCGGTCGCGGTCCTCCGGCAACTAGCGGTTGAGAAGCACGTTCATGGCTTCTACTACAACGCCCGAAGGCTATTCATCACCGTTCGCTTGGGGCACGACCCGGATAACGGAAGGGCTAAGGAGCAGGTGATGAACACGCTTACGAATGCCGAGCTGCTCGTCCTCGACGACATGGGCGCAGGTTGGACCATCAATGGGGACCACGAAGTGATGGCCTTCATCATCGGCGCCCGGCACGAGGAGCGGCTCCCGACGATATTCACGTCGAACCACCAGTTCAGGGCGCAGGGTCGGGTGCGGGAGATCGGCAACGACACGTACTCGAGGCTGCGGGAGATGTGCGAGATCATCGAGTACGATGGACCAGACTACCGCGCATTCGGGTACACTGCTGTCCCACAGACTTTCAAATGAAAGGCGGCTTGAACCTTCTGGTAGAATGATCATCGACTACGCGTCGGCGTACCTCGACCTGGTGCGCTACCTCGGGCGTCGCATCGAAGCTTCAAACCCACTCGAAGCCCAGCGCGCCTTCGCCGAACTCCGCAAGGTCCTTGCTGTCGACTCGGTGTTCCTGGCGATCACCGACCATCGGGGCCGGCGCCGCGAGGCAACCCTCGTCGCACCCACTCATCCGCTGCGAGCGCTCTAGCTAGCGACCTGGGCCGAGCTTGGACAGTCGTGGCAGGCGGCGAAGGCAGCTCCCAAGGAGTTCATCGTTCCAACGCGTGAAGCGCTGCTTCGGCAGCTGGCGCCGGTGGGAGTCCCGCCGGTGCTCCCCACCGAGGCGGCCACGTGTTGACGGCTGTCGACAACCTCAACCCCTTCTGGACGCTGTACGCGCCCTCGCACGAAGAGGACCCGCGCGGGCTGATTGGCGAGGTTTGTTCGGCCTTTGGGCTTCCAGAGCCTGCCGTTGGGAGCACGGTGATCGACGGCCAATACCTCGATTTCTGCGAACGAGCCGTTCAGCCGCGGCCGGCGCGCTGTCCCCAAGCTGGCTATGCGCTCGTGACGCCCGCCGCGCGTTCAATATCTTTCGGGCAGACATGGGTCAGCGGGCAATGACCGCAGTCCGGCGCCCCCGCGTGACACCAGTTGCGCCCTACGTCCCAGGCGGGAAAGTCGAGCGCTCCCGGTCGGGAAGGGTGGAGCTGCCGTGCGGCCGTGATCATGTGGTCGCGATCATCCCGATCCGCGATCCGGGACCGGAGGAAGACGCGCCGGACGTGCACATCGACAGCCACGTCGCTGCCCACCATGCCGTCGACGGGCACGCCCAGGTCGCGATTGAGGATCTCGACCGCCATCGCGGCCTTCTTCTGGCCGATTCCGTGGAACTCGCTGAGCCGCCGCTGCAGCTCCACCGCCGATGGCCGGTCCGACCAGATCGCGCTCGCATCGCCGTGGTAGTCCTGCTCCACCCTTCGCGCCGCGCCGACGAGCCATCGCGGCATCTTCTCGATGTAGCGGTGTAGTTTCGGCTGCATCTGAATCGCGCGCCGGACGCCCTCCGGGTCGCCGGCGCTCCGTGCGGGATCGAGGTGTCCCATCCGTTGCCGCAACAGGTACGGGGCGGTCCATGCGCGTTCAGCGGGGACGCCCTGATCGAAGAGCACCGCCGTAAGGAAAGCGAACGCATCCGTCCTTAGAAGCTCGTTGGCTTCGGCGTTAGGAGTGAAATCCAGGGTGCTCCCGGTGCTATTGGGTTCACGCTTTTTTGAGTCGTACTGTAATAGCGCCGCGGCGACCGCGTGGCCATCGCCGCTCCTTGCCGGGATCTCCTCTGGCCCCGGTCCCGGCGCCGTTGTGGCCGGCAGTGACGAACGGAGGCGCCGCTCTGTGCCCAGTCTGCCCCAGGCAGCGGAGCGAAAAAGCGCATGTCTGCTCCAGCCCTCGATATCATCGAGCTGGATCTTGACCGCAAGGCTTCGCGGGCTGTACCGGCCGGCCGCCTCCTCGGACATCACGCCGACGGTGAAACCGGCGTACTTAGGGGGGAGGGGGTCAGTTGGCCGCAGGTGTCGCTTGGTCACCTTGATCAGGCTGAGCAAGCTCCGCGAGTGCGCGAAGTCGTCTGCCTCCACTCCCTCGACCGTCGGACGATTTTCGACCCACGTCACCGAGTGGCGCCTGGGCCGGCCGTACACCGTACGCCGGCTGATGCCGTGCCGGATGCGGAACTCCCCGCCCTCGAACCGCACAAGGGCGGCGTAGCCACGCTCGAAGTGCTCGGTTTTCTCCGGCCAGCGCCAGGAGAACGAGCCCAGCTCGCTGTCGCTGACGAGGCGAATGTCCAGCGTCAAATCTCCCGCTTTCTGGGGCCGTGCTGACGCGCGTCGGTCGGTGCGACTTTCCATGTCGCCCGACGGTGACCGATCCGGCTGGTATTTCAGGATCCTACTCCCCCCCAAAGAGCCTGGCGCCGGCGCGCCGGATGACCGCCAGCCGCAGCGCGCGAGACATGGAGGCTCCACGGTTGGACTCTCGCTCGACTCCCCGCGGTGCGAGCGACCAGGTCCCCTCTGGCGGGCGCCTGGGCTGGTCGGGCGGCTGTTCGGCGTCGAGCTCGACGACCCGCCCCGCCGGCCCCCTTGCAGTGTATTTCTGCACGAATCTGGTCGTCGCCCCCTCCCCGTAAACGGGGACCCGGGCAAGGCCCCGGATATCCCGCGCCACTGCGCAGGATTATTCGCTGGGCTGGAACACGCGAGCCCGCGAACCGCCGGTGAGAATCCTGTGCCCACGCCGCCGACCAAGAGTGCCCTCCGTGGGTCCAGGAGCGGCACCTGGGGGGGGGCTCGCCGAAACGGCAACGCCGCTTCCGGGAGCGCCGCGCCGCCGGCGTCCCGGTCCAGGAGCGGCGGCCGGCCCGACCGCGGCCGCCGCGGCCGGCGCGGTCGTCTCCCGCGGGCGGCGGGGTGCTCGTGCCGCAGCCTACGCAGATCGCTGCTGCCACCGCCGACGGCCCTCGGTCGCCGCAACGTCGCCCTCGGGTTCACCGCGGACAACGCGGAGATCGTCTGGGCGTGGCGGTCGCTGACGTGAGCTCGGCGCGTTGACGGCGGCGAGGGGGCGGCTGATCGGGTGCGCGGGTGAGTCACTCGGCGGGGTCGGGCGTGGGGAGGGCGATGCGCTCGAGGGTCTCAAGGCGCTGCTCGACCTTGCCGACGGCTACCTCGACGGCCCGGAGGCGGTCGTCGAGGCGCTGGAGGTCCTCGCGTGTCTCGGTCCGCAGCTGGGCGAGGTCGGCCTGCAGGTCGGCGATCCGCGCCTGCGTGATCGAGCCCTGGGCCAGGATGAGCGTGCCGATGGCGAGCAGCGCTCCGAGTATCCAGCGGGTGTTGGCGTCGGGCATGGCCGCAGGTTACCACTGCTTGGCCGGGAGCCGCCTCTCCTCCTCCACCCGTGTGCGGCTCTTGACGACCCCGCGGATGACGTGCTCGGGCTGCGCTCACCGCGCTCAGAGGTACCGCGCCACGGCCCCGCGTTCTGCGGTCGCTCCGGCCGAGTAGTGCGCGACCATCCGGCTCGTCTTCCAGTTCCCGGCGAGCATCACGTCCGTCGTCGACGCCCCCTCCGCGGTGCGAGCGACCAAGTCCCCTCTGGCGGGCGCCTGGGCTGGTGGGGCGGCTGTTCGGCGCCGAGCCCGACGACCGCCCCGCGGGACCCCTTGCAGTGTATTTCTACACGAATCTGGTCGGTACCCTCAAGCCGTGAAGGCGCGCGACCGGCTCAACGAGTTCCTGCGGCTGAGGGCGGAGGCGTCGCCGGAGGTCAGGCACGTGCTCGACCAACTCTCCGATCTGGATGCGGGCCGCGCTGTGTCCCCCGAAGTTGACCAGGCGCTCCGCAACCTCGAGGCGTTGGACGAGAGGACGAGGGGGAAATCGTGAGCGATCTCCTTCCGCACCGCGGAATGGCAGGAGCCCGGACCGGTCGGGGGGGTTCAGCCCTGACGCCTCTTCCGCCGCCCGGGCGGCGGATTCTCGCCGATGTCTCTCAGCATCCCGTAGATTTGACCGGTTCCGAGGCCTGTCTTGCGACCGATCTTCATCGGGTGGTCGCCTTGGTGGACCATCCCGGCGACGACCGAACAGGCTGCGAGGTAGTGCTCGAGCACCTTCCCGGTGCCTTGGTCGACGAGCTTCCGAACATCGGCCTCGGTGGGCTTTGCCGTCAAGGTGGGCGACGGCGACCGTCGCGCGGGCCAGGCGTTCGACATGGGCTGCGCCCAGGAACTTGTCTCGTCGGGCGCCCGAGTACTCCCCTCCGGCCGAGTGATTGTAGCCGCTCGGCGCCATCGTCCGTCTCTCTCCGATTTCGCGCCGTTCGCGGGCGGCGGCTGAGTAGACGTCGAGCCCATCGGCGAGGATAGACACCTCAGGTTCACCGAGCGTTTGGAACGGAAGCGCGCCGGCGGTGCGGTGCTTCTCGATCCGAGCCTCG
The DNA here is from genome assembly GCA_965216125.1 of Candidatus Multivorans sp. Lineage (GTDB taxonomy): Bacteria > Acidobacteriota > Thermoanaerobaculia > Multivoradales > Multivoraceae > Multivorans. The sequence continues at coordinate 53,975 of CBDCFP010000002.1, forward strand.
AGGTCGGTCGTCATGCCGACGTACTGGAGGCCACCGACCACCGTCCAGTCGAGCAGGTACACGGTGTAGGTCTCCTCCAAATGGCTCCCCAGCGGTGGTGGTCGGTGGTTGCCCGGGCCGTCGCCGCGGCTGTCGGGGCTCCGGCCGCCCCAACGTCCGCGAGGCGCTGGGCGCGGCGCTGGCGGCCGAGCGCGATCGAGGGTCACTCCGATAGTCTCAGGTACTCCTCGAACTTCTGCTTGACGATGGGGTCCTGCTGGTCGAACCACTGCGTCTCGTCAATCCACTCCCGCGGAAGCTTGGCCTCGGGATCCTGCTCCCGCTTGCGCTCGATTTCGATCAGCGCATTGCAGTGGTTGTTCAGCTCCTCCAGGAACCCATTCACGTCCTGCCCGAAGAGGAAGTGCGCCTCCACCATCAAGGGTCTGAAGTTCTGCTGCGCCAGCACCTTGGCCAGCACCTGTATGCTCATCCCCTTGGTTTTCGCGTCCGCCTGTCGCAACGCCGGGTCGCCCTTGGATATCTCGTAGGCCTGCCTGATCACTGGTGACGTGATCCCGCCCGACATCACGTCAACGCAATCCCTCACCGCGGCGTAGATCTTCCATCGCCGGTCGAACAGGTTGTACTGCCGCTGCACGCGACGGTCGCGCTCTTCGGAGTCGACGCGCCTTTGGTGGGTTCTCCACTGTTGGCGACCCCCAAGAAGTGATCATTTCTGGACACTCGTCGACGGACCTCGTTGACGACGACGCGGTGGCGGGTCGTCGTCATGGGCGGGGTCGGTGCGGCGACGTCGTTTGCGCTGCTGCTGGGTGAGCTCGGCCTCGCGGCGGCGATAGCTGCGGCCTTCAACGACGAGGATCTCGACGTGGTGGGTCAGGCGGTCGATCCGGCGACAGCCGCCGTGGTCCATCCCCGTGTGGTTCGACTGCGCGGTGACCCTGATGCTGCTGGCGTCGCTCGCAATGTACTTGCACGCGTTTCATAGACGCGATGGTCGCCCCGCGGCGCAGCGCGACCCGAACGGACCCGGACCTGACGATTGCCAACACGAGACGGGGTCCGGAAGGCCTGGAAGTCCAGGGACGCCGTGAGCCTCTTGGCGTCGGCGATGGCACCCCCCGCCGCGCTTCCCCGAGGGCCGTCGGGGAAGCGGAGCTCACCGCGATCGGGGGGAAGTCAACAGATCGCCGGTTATCCGACCCAAAGGAGCCCTGCCAGGGTAAACGCCGGCGGTCCAGCCGGTCGGCCATGGTCACCGGTCACGCGACTGCAGCGCTGTGCGGGCCACACCACGCCACCCGGCCCACGATGCGATCGTCCGCCGGCATGGGTCTCGGCGGATGATGAGCCGCCGGCTGATCTCCGAGGGCACCCGCGAGGGTCTCGCCCGGGCCAGGTCCTCGGGTCGGAAGCTCGGCCGCCCGAAGGGCTCGCTGGCTCGCGGGGCTCAAGGATCAGGACTGGCGGATGCCGGGCGCGTTTTTAGGCTGGCGGGACGGTGCTACGCTTCGTTATGACAATCACGCAAGCCGTCGAACGGCAGTTCACGCTGATGCGGCGAGCGACTGCTGGCGGCCGCGAGATACGCCTCGCCAGCCTCCTCGGAGCGGTGGTGGGGCCGGCACGTCGTGGCGTCCTGCCGCCCTTCTTGTGCAGCCGCAGCCAGCCTCACGGGCAGCAAGTTGGTGGACGGCGAGTCGGCTGCGCGGCCAGCGGTCGCCCGGTCCGGTCGCCGCCTACCTGGCCGAACAGTCGAGGACTCAGGCGAACAGCCGAATCCGGCGGCCGTTTCCCGCGAAGCCTCCCACCTTGGATCCGACACGACCGCGACGTGAACCGCCCGGAACCCGGTCTGCCATTGATCGGATGTGTCACCCGGGGCACAAGGAGTCGGTGCATGGCCGGCCATCGAACCCCAGTCCCCCGGATACAATCGGAGCCCAGGGCGGCGCGCCCAAGCGCGGCCGCCTCCGTGCTATCACTCGATTTTGGGAGCCACCACATGGAAGACGACAATCTGAAATCAGAGCTCGAGCGGCTTAAATCGGAAAATGCGCGCCTTAAGAGCGAACGTGGTCGCACCGTCAGCCTCAAGGTTAGCGGGAAGGGCGGCGTGTCGGTCTATGGCCTCGGTCGCTTTCCCGTCACGCTCTATAAGGAGCAGTGGACAAAGTTGCTTGCCATGACCGATGATATTAGAGCGTTTATCAAGGAACATGACGCGGAGTTAAAGGCGAAGCCGGAGGCATAGGCAGAACGGACTGCCGACACGACCCTCAGAGATTCTACCAGACATGGAAAAGGTTCAAGCCGCCTTTGTTTGAGGGTCTGTGGGACGGCAGTGTATTTAGCTGGCAGGAGGCGTTCAACCACAGGCCTCTCCGTAGTAGTGCGCGCGCACTTGCGCGGTCCACCTCTGAAGCACTGGCCGTGAATCAGGATCGGGCGGCATGTTAGCTGAGCGTCCGGCGGCGCGAACCGCTTCACGAATTCGATGCCCTGCTTCAGATCGGCCGATAACTGAACCTCGGCGACCCCCGATCCGCTTCAACGCGTCGAACTGAGCTCCGTCAAGCCGCCGAGCGACGACGCGTTCCACCGTCACCTGCGCCAGATACGCCGCCGACTCTTCGAACGCCGCCGTGAACACGCTGCTGCCATCCGCCCACGGCACCCGCTCGACCTTCACCCCGCACCGCGAGCACGACACCCGCCACGGCGTATACTGCAGCCACACCGGCATCCGGCCCCACGGCAGATGCCGCCACACTCGCGCCGGTCGCCGGTTATACCGCAGCGGGCCACCGAGCGAGTGCCGCCGCAGCTCGACGAGACCGGCAGCCGCCAGCGCTCTCTGGACCCCAAACGATGACCGACAACAAGACGGACGTACCCTGCCCGATCAGGACCCTGGCCGTGCGCTCCGACGGAACGATCGTCCGGGGACTGGCGGCCACCCGGACCGAAGCCCGCGGATGGCTCGAAGCCGTGCAGACCCACGGCCGCAGAACCGCCCGGGCGCAAGTCGCGTTAGCCGCGACGACACCGGGGACACCGGGAGAGGGCCACAAGGGGACGACGGTCTCCTCCCGCAACTGGCGAGTCGTCACCGACTGGACGACACCGGGCCCGGAGACCTACGACCCCAGAGGACTCGAGGAGACACCGCCGGGGAGCCGCACAGTGATAATCGACCAGCAGGGCGGGCTCCACGAGCTGACCGCCCCCGCCGACCCCGTGCCGGACCGGTGATTTTGTAGCGGAGGATCAGCACGAGCCCGAGATGCGGACCGCCGCCATCTCCGTCTTGCCGGTGCCGGGACCCGCCTCCACGAGAAGCCGGGCGTCGGCCGGCGCGTGGCGGATGCGTTTCCGCTGCGCTTCATCTCCGGTACGCATCGTGCCTCGTCTCACCCCGGAGCCCGACGAGATCGGCCATGCCGAAGAAACCGAGATGGCTGCTTGCGATCCCGGACGCCATCAAGCAGCTCGACCGGCTGAAGCGGGACCAGCTCACGCGCCGGGACCTCGCGGTCCTGGTCCTGTTCGGCGTGTCGAAGGTGACCGCAGCCAAGCAGAGGAAACTCTTCCCGATGCCGCACGGCCCGGTGATGATCAGGTTGTGGCGTTCGGCGATCCACGCGCAGGTGCCCAGCGTGAGGACCTGCTGGCGATTGAGCTGCCGGGCGCGGGTGAAGTCGACGGCTTCGAGCGACGCCGGGTAGCGCAGCTTGGCCGTCTGCAAGCGCCGTTGGAGCTTGCGCTGCTCGCGGGCCGTCCACTCGGTATCGACCAGCAGGCCGAGCCGCTCCTCGAAGCTGAGCGCGGCGGCCTCGTCGGTGTCGAGCTGCTTCTGGAAGGCGTCGGCCATCGCGCCGAGCTTCGCAAGAGGCTCGGATGAGGAAATATTCGAAAACCGTGTGGATGCCGGGAGGATCGATGGGTCAGTTGGCCGCGGCCATTGAATTGACCTGGATCGTCTGGGTCTTGGAGTCCAGCGTGCCGACGACTGCTACCTTCTTTCCGGCAAACTCTCTTGATTTGTCCTGGTCGCTCAACAGATAGGTTGCTTTGCCGTCAAACAAAACGAACTCGACGGTGTGGTCATCGACGCAAGCGATGGCGCAGGCAGCGTCGGTCGACCCCATCCGCATTCCGGAATGATCGGCGCTGGGGCACTCGTCATCGGTGATCGTGCCTGAGAAAGTCTGTCTGCTCTGCGTTGCAAACATCGTGGCGGAGGCAAGAAGAGCGGAGGCAAGAAGACCTATCAGTAGATATTTCATAAAGCTCACGCAAAGCGAAGTCATTCCCAACCTGCGGGAAATCAGGGGAAGGTGTCACACACCCCCCCCTGATTCGTGGTCAAAAACCCCGAGGCCGAGAAACTCTCTGCCGGTTATCGGCCATTTATCATGATGTGGGCGTCCGCCGTGCCCTCAAACATCAGCCAGGCGCCGCCCGCGTCGCGAACATTCGGCAGTCCGACTTCGTCCGCCATGAAGTTCGGCATGCCGATAAACGTGTGCCAGATGGCGGTGTCCTGGCTGTCGCCCCGGAGGTTATACCAAATGGTCCCGACTTCGGGCAGCTCACGCGTTCCCTCTTTCCCGGAGGCCACAACCAGATCCCTAATCCCTCCGGTGCCGCTGCTCGACAAGACAGGACGCCCGGCGGGCCTGCCTCCACTGGCAGTGGCCAGCAGTGGCTGGGCCTTGGCCCCCATCTCCGCGAACGCTCGATTCTGCGCGATGCGCGCCATGTTGGCGTCGCTGCTAACGCACTCCACCGACCACGGCCGCTCTCCAGGCCAGCCGGTCAGGTCGTAGCAGATCATACGGCCGGGGCCGGGCCTCAAAACTTCAAACGTAAAGTCGGCAGCCGTGACGTCATCCTCCGGACTCTTCGCCGGATTCCGAATCCACTTAACGACCGTGGCGTTCCTGGCCATAGCCGCGTTCGGAGCGGCGAGCAACGGCTTTTCGATGGGGTCTTTCGTATCGGTCCGGCGCTCCTCATAGACCTGCGCCTGCGCCGGCGCGCTCATCGCAACCGCCATTACGCCGAGTACAAACAGAGAGATCGGTTTCATGTGAGTCCTCCAATCGCTTATGCCTCAAAATTTGGGCGTTTAAAAGCCAGCAGCATACCACGACGGCGCGTACTCTGCTCTATTGAATGTTTCCGCCGACGGGCAGGCCGCTCGGTACGCGCTCGGGAATCGTGCGGTCGAACGACCCATCGCTCAGAGCAATTAAAAACTCTATCAGATCCACGTCTTCTTCGTCCACGTTCTGCAACTGGCGAAGCAGCGGATCGAGCTCCTCGTAGCTGACGTTCGGGTTCCGGGACTCCCCGGCGATGGTGGATTCATAGAACCCCACGACGGCGTTCAGCGTCCTGAACATGCCATTGTGCCCGTATGGGAAGGTCAATTCGAGGTTTCGCAGCGACGCCGTGCGAAACGCATAGCTGTCGCACGCTGCTCGGGACGCTGCAGTACGCGGCTCCGGAGGAGCTGCCGGGCAAGGAGGGTTCTGCGCGCCTCCGTCGGAGGCGGGCGTTGTGGCACCTGATGCAAGAGCGGGGTTGTCGGGCACGCCCATGACATGCAGTTTGTAATCGGAGAACATGGGCCCGTTGTGGCACCTGATGCACCCGATCTCCTCGAAGCGCTGCATTCCGCGGACCTGTTCCCGCGTCATGGCGCTGCGGTCGCCGCGCATGTAGCGGTCGAACGGCGCGTTGTTGGCCAGCAGCGACCGCATGAACGCCGCTATCGCCCTGCCTAGGTTTTCCGCGGTGACCGGCTGTTCACTGCCGAAGGCCTCGGCGAACAGGCTCGGGTACTCGGCGTTGGCCTGGAGCTTCGCCACCACTCTCGCGAGAGCCTCATCCTCCGGGTAGGTGTCCCCTCGCATTTCCTCAAACGACTTGAGCGGTTCGAGCGCCTGCGATTCGAGGCTGCTGATGCGATTGTCCCAGAACGCCGGCGCAGTCGCCGGGTCGTAGCGGCCCGATTCATCGATGCCGTTGAAAGCAACGTTCAGAACCGTCGGACTATTGCGTTTGACGAGATGCCCGTCACGCCGGAAGCGGCCCCGGCCGGTGCCCGTCACGCCGAGCGACAGGTCGCGGTCCTCCGCATAGGCGTTTGTGGGATGATGGCACGTCGCGCAGGCTACGTCTTGGGGTCCCGACAACAGCGGGTCCCAGAACAGCAGCCTGCCCAGCTCAACTTTTGCTGGGGTCGTCGGGTTATATCCCGGCGCCTCCTGAGTCGACGGCAGCGCCGACACACTGTGTTCAACGGCACCAGCTTCTTGTCCAACGGCACCAACTTCCAAGAAAAGGAGTACGGCGACCGTAGCTGCTGCGACCAGCAGGTGTTTCGCTCCGAAGATTATAGGCACGAGTAAACCCCCCCTAGTGCCGGCCCCCTTCACAGGCCTAGTCTACCCACAACTAGGGGCGGGTGTCAAGAGAGAATGCGCCGCAGAGAATGCGCCGCGCCACAACCGACAGCGGTGCGGCAGGGCGCACGTCGGACAGGCGGGCCGGGCGGGCCGTCGAGGAGAGGCGTTCAAGAGCGGGTGTCGACGAGGATCTGGTCGTCGCCCCCAGCGGTGGCGAGGCCGTCGAGAAGGAACGGCATCGGGGGCGGCCGCGCGGGCCGGGCCTCGGGGATGTCGGTCGGCAGCCCCAGATGGCGCAGGATGCGCTCGATCACGGCGGGGTCTTCGATCACCGCAATGAGCTGCAGGCGCCCGCCACACCGGGGGCATTCGAGGACATCGAACCCAAAGCTCCGGCGGATGAACTCCGCCCAGAGACCGTTCGCCGCGGGCGGGGGGTCCCCAGCTCCCGCCGCATCCCTGGAGTCTTCAGGAGGCGAATTCTCGTGGGAGCCGACGGGTTCCCCGAATCGGACCACGTCGGCCCGCCACGCCGCGCGCGGGGCCAGCACGCCATAGTAGAGAATCAGGTTGATGCGCGGCCGCGGTGTCAGCGTGGCGAGGCGCTCGAGCAGTTCCACGGGGGTCAAACAGCAGATGCGTAGTGCCGTCCGACCATGGGCGCCTCAGCTGGAGCTGTACCTGTCCCTCCGCGGTCAGCTCGAGACGGTCCTGCGCAATGGGGGGGCGCAACGCGTAGCGACACACCCGCTCGAGTTCTACTCCTTCGTCGCCGACAACTACGCGCCGTTCTACAGCCGCCCGATCGAGTGCACCGACCGCGACGCGCCCTTCGTGCTCGACGGCGTGCTCTACCACGAGAGCGACCTCGACCTCGAAGAGCACTACACCGACACCCACGGGTACACCGAGATCAACTTCGCCGCCTTCGGCATGATCGGCATGCGGTTCTGCCCCCGCATCCGTAGCCTGCACCGCCAGCGCATCTACTGCGCCGACCCGGCCCGCGACCACGGCGTCCTCGAGCCGGTCCTCCAGCGCGGCCGGCGGGCGGTCAACTTCCGTCTCATCGCCGAGCAGTGGGACCGCATCGGCCAGTTCTACGCGGCGTTCCCCGCGGGGCACGCCACGGCGTCGGCCGCCCTGCAGAGGCTCAACCGCTTCCAGGCCTCGAACCGCTTCTACGCCGCCAACCGGGAACTCGGCCGGGCGCTGAAGACCGAGTTCGTGCTGCAGTACATGTCCGAGCCGAAGCTGCGGGCCAAGGTGCGGCGGGGCCTGCTCAAGGTCGAGCAGCTCCACGCCCTGGCGCGGGCCGTCTACTACGGACAGCGGGGGCGCATCAGCGCCCGCGAGGTCTACGACCAGATGAACGCGTGCTCGTGCCTGACGTTGATTCTCGCCTGCATCGTCTACTGGCAGGCCCGGGAGATCTCACGGCTGGCCGCCGCGCCGGACTTCCCGTTCGACCCCGACCTGCTGCGGCACGTCAGCCCGATCGAGTGGAAGAACGTCGTCCTCTACGGCGAGATCAAGATCGACCCCGCCAAGCTCACGAGGCGCGACCCTTAGCGTGTATTTCAACACGAATCTGGTTGGTACCCTGGGTCGGGCACCAAGGGGAGCCGAAGACAACGATTGGCGGACCGGATCCGGGCGATGGTGACAACCCGCGCCGGGTGGACCGCCGCACGGAGACCGCCGAGGCTCGTGCCGAAGCGCCGAGGGTCAGCCCCGATTCGGCGCCGGCGCCGGCGCCGGCCGCCGGCGGGCATGCGCCGCGATCGCGAGCAGAAGCGCCATCAGCGCCGCGAGGGCGCCGTGGCCACGACGCCGCACGCCAGCCGCGCGCCGCCACCGCCCAGCGGCTCCGGCGAGTCCGAGTAGTTGTCGCCGCCCTCATGAATCACCAGCGCGCGTCCGTACAGGTCGCTCAGGGCCAACCGAGGCGCGACCACCGCCGTCGTCACGCGGCCGCCGTCGGACGTGAGGCGTGGCAGATCGCCAAGGTGACCGTTGCCTTCGGGCCCCTCGTGCACGCCTGTGTTCGCCGGGTCGTAGTGCCCGCCGGCGGCCTGACCTCCTGACCCGCAGTCGGGATTCGCATGGGCATGAAAGCCGTGGTCGCCCGCCGGGAGGATGTCGCCGAGATCCGGCGTGAAGCGCACGCCGCCGCCGGCCTCCTCCTGAAGCGTGATGGTCCCCAGTCGTTCCGTGCCCGTGGCGGTGTCGAAGATGTCGACGGTGTTCTGCGCCGCCGCCGACCCCGCAAGCACCACCGCCGCGATTGTGACCGCCAGCGTTCGTCTCCGAGTCATGCCGCCTCTCCATCCATCCACTGCGACAGTCACGCACCTGTCCCGAGGTCGATCTGCCAGCCGCGATACCCGTCAGATCAGGAAGACACTCTCGGATCGTAGTCCAGATCCGCCATGATCGGCGAGGAATTGTCAAAAGTTGTGTATCGGCTCTTGACGTGATTCAGGCAGCCTCCTTCCGAGCCTCCGTCTGCCGGCTGGTCTGGATGACGCCATCGTGGAAGACCACGCCGGCCCGGACGAGGGGCAGCAGGTGCGCCCCGTTCAGCCGGCGCCATCGCCGTTGCGCCATCGTCACCAGCTTGTAGGCCATCAGCAGCCCCTTGGTCCGCGAGCCCGCGCCCTTGGTCACGCGCTGCCGAAGACGCACCGTCGCAAACACCGATTCGATCACGTTCGACGTCCGCAGGTGCCGCCAGTGCTCCGCCGGGAAGTCGAAGAACGCCAGCAGCCCCTCCCGATCCTGGGCCAGGCACGTCGCCGCCTTCGGATACTTCGCCTCGAACTCCGCAACGAAGGCGTCGATGCCCCGCTCCGCGTCGGCCTTCGTCTCCGCATACATGATGCCCCGCAGCGCCCGCTTCGCACGCGGCCGAAGACGCTTCGGCAGCTTGTCGAGCACGTTGGCCAGCTTGTGGCACCAGTCAGGGTACCGACCAGATTCGTGCAGAAATACACCCTAAGGGCCGCGCATCTTGAGCTTGGCGGGGTCGATCTTGATCTCGCCGTAGAGGACGACGTTCTTCCACTCGATCGGGCTGATGTGACGCAGCAGGTCGGGGTCGAACGGGAAGTCGGGCGCCGCAGCGAGCCGTGAGATCTCCCGGGCCTGCCAGTAGACGATGCAGGCAAGGAATCAGGGTCAGGCACGAGCACGCGTTCACCTGGTCGTAGACCTCGCGGGCGCTGATGCGCCCCCGCTGCCCGTAGTACACGGCCCGCGCCAGAGCGTGGAGCTGCTCCACCTTGAGCAGGCCCCGCCGCACCTTCGCCCGCAGTTGCGGCTCCGACATGTACTGCAGCACGAATTCGGTCTTCAGCGCCCGGCCGAGCTCCCGGTTGGCGGCGTAGAAGCGGTTCGAGGCCTGGAAGCGGTTGAGCCGCTGCAGGGCGGCCGACGCGGTGGCGTGGCCGGCGGGGAACGCCGCGTAGAACTGGCCGATGCGGTCCCACTGCTCGACGATGAGGCGGAAGTTCACCGCCCGTCGGCCGCGCTTGAGGACCGGCTCGAGGACGCCGTGGTCACGGGCCGGGTCGGCGCAGTAGATCCGCTGGCGGTGCAGGCTGCGGATGCGCGGGCAGAACCGCATGCCGACCATCCCGAAGGCCGCGAAGTTGATCTCGGTGTACCCGTGGGTGTCGGTGTAGTGCTCTTCGAGGTCGAGGTCGCTCTCGTGGTAGAGCACGCCGTCGAGCACGAAGGGCGCGTCGCGGTCGGTGCACTCGATCGGGCGGCTGTAGAACGGGGCGTAGTTGTCGGCGACGAAGGAGTAGAACTCGAGCGCGAAGTCGTTGAAGCGCGTGCTGTAGGTCCGCTGCAGCACCTTCTGCGGCATGGCGAAGCGCTGCCCGTCGCTGGCCGACGTCGTGCCGTCGCCCCAATGGGCGGCGGCGGCGAGGGCGGGAGATGCCGTGGACGATGGCGGCGAGCGCGGCGCGCTGGTTCTCCTCGACGAGCCGCCAGTCGCTGACGTACTTGAGCCGCCTGTAGGCGATGTCGGGGGCGACCTTCTCCATGGTGTAGAGGCCGAGGTTGCAGCCGTGGGCGAGGGATCGCGGCGAGCAGCGCGCACACCTCCCCGGGGTCGACCCGCTTCTCGCCGGGCTGCTGGAAGTGGACGCTGAACCCGAGGTCGTTCTCGACCTCGATGAGCAGGTCGGCGAGCCGGATCGTGCGGCTGCGGGCGTCGAGCCAGCGGTGGAGCTCGGCGAGGCTGTCCGATTGCGCCGGGTCGGGCTGCTCGGCCGCGTCCGTCTTCAGCCGCCACCCGTCGTCGTCGAATGCGACCTGCCGGTTGTCAGCGACACCCTCCAGGAACCGGTCGAACGCATCCGACAGGCGCGCCTTCAGCTGCTCGACCGCCGCAGCGGGGTCGACGGGGAACCCGGTTCGCGCCCAGAACGCTTCGCGGACCTGCTCCCACCGCGCGGCGGGCAGGAAGAACGCCTCGAACCGGCCGAAGTTCTTCGCGCCGTCGATGGCGAGGTTGCCGGTCTGGATCTCATCGCGCACCTTGAGGAACAACGCGCTCTCCCAGCGGCGGCGGTCCGTCACGCCGTCATGGCGGATGAGCGGCTGCAGCGCCGCCGGCGCGAAGTCGAGCGGCGCATTGGGCGGCACGCCGCGGCGCCCCGCCGCGCGGTGTTCGCGGTAGGCCCGCAGCGCCGACAGCGTCGGTGACGCTCCCTCGCCCTGCTCGTCGACGAACTTCATCCTGCTCAGAAACGGTCCGGCGAACTGGCTCAGCCCGGCGTGCCGCTCGGCCGTCTGCTCGAAGCGGGCCTTCCGGTCGCCCCGCGTCCAGTTCGCCAGGTCGGACTGGTCCTCGCGCAGCTGCGCCTCGGGCACGGTTGACAGCAGCCGGACCCGCAACTCCGCGTCGCCGACGTCGGGGTCGAGCAGCACCGCGCCGAGTCGGCGGTAGCGGTGGACGATCCGGTCGACGGCCTGGCGTTGCGCCTTGAGCATGTTGTCGAGGCGGGCCTCGACCAGCTTGCGATTGCGGTCGAGGAGCTTGCCGTACATGTCGACGGCCTGGTCGAGCGTGTCGCGCCACGGCCTGGTGCAGGAAGCACACCAGCGCGAGGTGCCGGCGCGGGGCCGCCATCTCGCGCACCCGGTCGGCCGAGGCGGTTCGAACGCTGTGGAACAGGATCCGCTGATAGTTGCCGTTGACCCAGCCGACGTCGATTTCCAGCACCCCGGTCGCCTCGATCACTTCCAGCCTCGCCAGAAGCCGCTTCATGCCACCGACCGACGGGTTCGACGAGCCGGTCTTGATGTGGTGCAGAGGCGAATGCGGATCGTCGTCGCCGACAGCGACCAGCGCATCGAGGCGTTCGCGCATCGAGGCCGACAGACGCTCGGCCATGTGTTGCGTCAGCAGGGCGCGGGCCTTCTGTCGGGCACCCCCCACCGCGCGGCGCAACGCCGAATCGGCCGGGGCGAGGACGTGTCGTTCGCAGCCAGCGCCTCGCCATCCTTGAGTACGCACGAGCGAACGACGTGCGCATCGACGAGTTCATCGAGGCGACCGCTTTCCGGGCAGGCCTCCGAGAAGCGCCGACGCCTCGACGAGCTGACGGGCCTCCTGCAGCGCGGTGACTGCCTCGTCGTCAGCGAACTCTCGCGGCTCGGCCGGTCGCTGGGTCAGATCGTGACCATCCTCGACGCACTCGCCAAGGCCGGCGTCGCCTTCGTGGCGCTGAAGGAGAACATCCGCGTCGAGGGCAGGCGCGACATCCAGTCGAAGGTCATGACCACGCTCTTCGCGCTGTTCGCCGAGATCGAGCGCGACCTGATCTCCGAGCGCACCCGCGAGGGCCTCGCCCGAGCCAAGGCCTCGGGTCGGAAGCTCGGGCGCCCGAAGGGTTCGCTGGGCGTCTCACGGCTCGACGGCAAGGAGGACGAGATCCGGCGCTTCCTCGAGCTGGGCGTCTCCAAGACCGCCATCGCCAAGATCACCGGCGTGTCCCGGACCGCCCTCTACAGCTTCATGAGCACCCGAGGCCTCCGACCGTCGCCTTAGCGTGTATTTCAACACGAATCTGGTCGGTACCCTTGGTAGGTGACGAGGACGGCGGCCAAGTCAGCCGCCCCCGAACGGTTTCCCCCCGGTCGGCATCGACGTCGGCAGCCCGCCCGGGCGACGCCGCCCTTCACGAACCGCACGTCCCGCGTCCTCGCCCTCCTGGTTCGTCTTGCCGCGCCGGACGGTGACAGAGGATGCCGTCGCCGTCGGTCGCGTCGGCGACGTCGGCCCCAGCGCAGCGAACCTCCACGACCAGGGCCAGGGCGCCGGCGAGCGCGGCGGGGGCCAGGCGCGGCCGTTCCGGGCGGCGGACCGCGCCTACCGTCCTCGCCACCTGCCACCAGCCGCGCCGCCGCGGCCGCGGTCGCCCTCGAGCGCGACCGCCTCGACGCCGTGATCACGGGGCTCCTCTTCATCGGGGATGCGGCGCAGCGAGGTGAGCTCGGCCAGGTACGCGGCAAGGGTGGCGTCCCGGAGCCCGCGGCCGTCGAGCCAGGCGTCGAGGCGGCGGAGCGCGCCGGGGCAGACGCGCCGTCCGCCCCCGGCCGGCACAACCAGCCCAGAGCGGGCCGGCGAGGGTGAGCTGGTTCGGTTTCCACCCCCGGCCCCCCCCTGGAGCCGAACCAGTCTGTGGCTCGCGAACGGGCACGCCCGGCCAGCGGCGGTCCGCCTGCCAACGGACGGGTGGCCAGGCGTGGCCGTGCACCCCTCGCCGCCGAAGCGCTCCGGTTGACAGAATCACCCATTATCAGACCCAGGAGGAGTCTTCACACCACCATCGTGGAGGAACTTGCCGTCCTTGTCGGGCAACACCACCAACAGGGGGCGCTTGAGCGCTTTAGCGGCGCGGCGAACAACATCCGCCGCATCTTGGTCTTTCACCTTCATCAGCTCTGACACGATCGCTTCCATCTTCTCGATCGCGTCCTTGCGGGCGGCTTGATGGTCTTTGGGTAGATTGGACGAGTCGAACAGAAGGGGAGAGTCAGCCATATCGGCAGACGGTATACCACACCCTGAATCACTCGAAGCCCAGCGGGCGGCCGTCGAGCGGGGTGTCGACCAGTCTGGTCGAACGGCCGCGGCCAGGGGGGAACCGGTCGTCGAGCAGCTGACCGCCGGGCGGCACGTCCGGCCTCTCGGCCACGTCTAAGCTGGCTGCGGCGCGGCCGCGCGAGGCGCGGACCGAGCGCGGTCTGGAGTTGCAAGTTCCACGCATCCGATCATCCCGCAGCGGCTGGTCTCATGGCCGTCATCGGGAGGAGCGTGGCGTTTTGCTCGTCCAGGAGAAACAGCAGGAGTTCTTCGGCGGCAAGCAGCATTACCAGCGCTCCCGGTCGGAGACCCGATGCCCCGCATCGGGTGGTGTGCGGCCCTGGTCGCCGAGAAGCTCCTCGAGTGCCGCGTTCTCGACCCGCAGCCGTGCGCGCAGCACCAGCAGGTTCAGCACTGAGGCCACTGCGGCCAGCATCCACGCGCCGAACATCAGCGGCACTACGGCCATTTCGCCGCACACGATAACGTAGTTGGGATGCCTGAGGTAGCGGTACGGGCCGCTCCGGATCCGCGCGGCGCCCGGCACCACCATGACGCGCGTCGTCCAGCGCGAGCCCAGCGTGGCGATCACCCACACTCGCCCGCACTCCAGTAGCACGAAGACGGCAAGCAACGACAAGGACGCCGGCGTCCGGGCATCGATCGTCACCGGCAGCGCCAGTAGCCAACCGGCGTGCAGGGCGACCATCGCAGGGTAGTGCCCGCGGCCGACTTCGATGGCGCCCCGAGTCACGAGCGCCCGCTGGTTGCGGCGGGCGAAGCCCAACTCGGCCAGCCGCTGGACGACGAGGAACCCGACGATGACGTACAGCGCGGGCATCAGGCCGACTCCAGCACCACGAACCCGATCGAGAACCCGGGGCCCAGCCCGGTCATCAGATACCGCCTTGGCTCTCCGCCCCGCTCGTTGCCGGCGGCCGGCGTCTCTAGAATGGGCGCCTCAGGATGAAGAGCACGGTGACCGCTGACATGTTGCCGTAGTCGCGCAGGATCCCCCGGGACACCGCGAGGCCGCCGGCCGGAAGACCGAAGGCGTCTTCGAGCGCTTCCAGCACCTTGGCCCCGCCGGGGTGACAGATGAAGTCGTCCACGTCGGCGAGCTCCAGACCGACGGATCCGAGGAACTCGTCGGTGACAGGCCGCACCTGGTGTCGGGCGATGTCGGGAACGCCGCGCGACAGCCGCACCTCAAGCCCGTTCTGTGTTACGTGCCAGCCCATGACGTCCAGGCTGCCGGGCCAGGTATGCTCGCCCCAGGCCTTGATCGCGGGTCCCGTTCCGTCCGTGGTCAGCACCGCGCCCGCCGCGCCGTCGCCGAAGAGGGCGGTGGCGACGACATTCGCGGTGGTCCGATCGCTGCCGCAGAACGTGAGCGTGCAGAGCTCGACGACCAGGTACAGGATGCGGCTGCCGGGCTGGGCGCTCGCGCAGGCCGCGGCGCGCGCCAGCCCAAGTACCCCGCCCGCACATCCCAGGCCGAACAGCGGTAGGCGCTGCACGTTGCGGCGAAACGGCAGCTCCTCCATCAGCCGCGCATCCAGCGCGGGCAAGGCGACGCCGGTCGACGAGACCGTGACGAGCATGTCCACATCCCTGCACTCGAGGCCCGCGGCGGCCAGACTGTCCACAGTCACCTGCTTGAGCAATCCGACCGCCTTGTCGATGTACAGATTGTTCTTCTGCTCGAAGCTGTGGGCCCGCTCGTACCAATGGACGGGCGCAACGGCGTACCTCGTCTCGATAGCGGCGTTGTAGAAGACCGCCTTCAGACGCTCGCGCTGCGCCGGAGGAATGTCGAAGCGCCGCTGGAAGAAACTCATCGCTTCGCCCTGTGGGACCCGGTGGGGCGGCACCGCTGTGGTGAGCGACACGATTCGCGGCAGGGACCGGCGGGACTCCGTCGTCATCGGGTGAACTCTGGCCGCGACGGGTGCGCGGAGGCGAATCGCGGGCGGGCGTCGTCACGGCCGGGCGCGAACAGCCGCCGAGTCAGTCCGCTCCGCTTGAGACTGCGTTTTCCGAGCGCTCCGACAGCCGCCCAGGTGAGGGACTTGAGCAGCCCGCCCAATTGAACCGGATCGAGCCACGACCGCACTCCGGCCTTCCACATGAGCCGCAGGCGCACGGCGGCCATGTGCCGGAACATCCGATACAACGAGTACGGGATCTCTCCGTCGGCGCCGCGGATGATGTAGTAGGTCGCGAGCCCCTTTAATGGGCAATACGTTGTCTTCCCGGTCTTCTCCACGCGCGTCATGTCGACGCCGTCCCGGGCCAGATAGTAGCGCGGCGGATAGCCGTTCTCCTCCACGGCCACGACATCGCTCGTCTTCGCGATCGCGGTCCCGGCGGCGGCGACGCGCACACGCGCATGCCGGGGCACAAACGCGATCCGATGCGCGGGAGCACGGACATAGCCCGGGCCGCGCGTGCCGGGCGGGATGTCAAGCGGTCTTTCAGCCATGCACCATTATGCTTCATGGCTGCACGGGAGCCGGCGGGCGCATCCGTTCCGGCCGGCAGCCGGCGTCACTCTTGGGGCTTGGCATACAACGCCTTCTGCGCTTCGCGCTTCTCCGGCGTCGTCTCCTGCCACCTCCCGTGTCCCGGCTGCGGAGCGCGGGCCGGCACAGCGTGCGCTTGATCGCCTCCTAGATCACGATGCGTTTCGATTTCGTCAACCGTGGTCGTCAAGGGACCAGGTGATGGTCCTCGGCCCCGTCGCCGCCCTGCTCGGGGGGGGACAAGCTTGGCCACCGAGGTCGTGGCCCAGGCGGGCGACGGGCGCGACGCGCTGTAGCAGGGGGACCCTCGACCTGCAGAGGTTGTCGACGGCCGCTCGCGCTCCGTGAACTCGGGCGGGCCGGAGCAGCTCGTCGTCGGTAGAGAGGGGCAGGAGCGGCCGTTCAAGTCCGGACGTTTGGGGGGCTCGACGTCCGCCGGCTTCAACGACCAGCACCTCGCCGTCTACCTCGTCGAGGTTCACCGGCGACGGGAGGGTTCAACGTCGAGCCGCGCGAGGCGGCGCGGGTCCACAAGTCCGAGGGAACTGACCCCTCCCCGCCGCGAGGCGGTCGCTGAACTCCCGCCTGGACCGGTTAACCGAAGACCGCTTATCCGACCCACGGGGGCCAGGCGCGCCCCTCCCCCCTCACGACGAAGGGGTCTAGCGTCACCTGCTCGAACTCACCGGCGACCCCCGCGATCACCCGCGACTCAGGCGTCACCCGCGGCCGGTCTGGCACCGCGCGAGCTAGCCCGCGGCCCGGGAGTCCTGATGAGGTGTGCGGCGGGTCCCGGGTCGTCGCTCGGTGAACGACCGCCGCCGGTCGATCCCTCGCCGCAGGACCCCGCGGCTGCCCGGCGGCCCTGCGTCCGGATCTGCCGGGACCGCTCGCGGGGCTTCCGCGCCGTCCGCCCCCGCGAGAGCCAGGCCCGGCCGCGGCGGCGGTTAAAACGGAACGCCTGGGCTATCAGACTCGCAGGCCCACCGTGATGGTAGAATTGAGACGCGATACCGGCTGAACCAGCCGCTTCGCGCGCGATTAGATGATTCAGAGTCGGCCGGTTCGTGCTGAAACACCACGCCAACCGACGAGATTATCAACTACCGAACTACTTGGCGACCCCAGATGGAAACTGATTGGAGTAACGCCGTCAATAAACTAGCGCCGCAGATCGTGAAGATAGCAACTACCAGCGGTTACGGCACTGGCTTTATTTGCTATGGCGGCGACATTATACGCACGGTAGCCACCGCGTGGCATGTCATAGAAGGCGCGTCTAATAAACCCGTGACGATCTACCATGATAAGGGCTCCATTGTATGCGGTCCCAAACCGCACCGTGACCTAACTGTTGCACATTTTAACAATCAGGACGCAGCACTTCTTATCGTGCCTGCTCCCGAGCTGCCCAAACCAGTGGTTCCACTTCTCGAAAAAGATAAGACTCTTTCCGTAGGAACAGAAGTTGGATGGCTCGGTTATCCTCATCTTGCGGCGGGGCTCTGCTTCTTTTCTGGCAGGATCAGCGCGGTGTACAAAAAACAGTTTCTCGTCGATGGTACAGCTATTCATGGTGTTAGCGGAGGGCCCGCCTTTTGTTCCACACCGCAAGGGTTGCGCATCGTTGGTTCGATCTCGGCCTATCTACCAAATGTGGTCGGACAGACGACTCTTCCGGGCCTGTCTGTGATCAACGATATTTCAGCGCACCGTGATATACACGTAACAGGGGGGTAGGTGCGTCACGATGTTCTCTACGGTTTTCGTCACCGCCGTCCAAATCTCGGCTTCCACGACTCAACCAGCTCTATTTCCTCCTCCATCTCTTCGATTTGCTCTTCGATGTCAAGGGCGGTGAGAACAGTCAGAGTCTTGCCGTAATTTCCCAGACCGATTACCTGTTCAGTGGCCGACAGACTGCGATCGCCGCCGAACCAGTCCTGAAGGTCCGCAGCATCCTCTTCCCGTTCCGCGTGTCTGACTCTATCAGGGTCTCGGTTGAAGGCAAAAGTTAAGGTGTTTCTGGACAGGCATTCGCCTTTACGAATCCAGTCTAAGCCCCTTACCTCCTTTAGGGCATCCGACATGACGCAGTAATTGACGCGGGTTCCAGTGCTCAAGACGACGGCTACTGGCTCGCGCGTACACTTCGCGTACCGGATCGCCGTCGCGGTTAGAGACGTCCGACACTGCTCCGCGAGCTCCTCGATAGCAAGTAGACCGTCCCCGGCCACGTTCATGGCCTTCTTGAACAACGCTCGCGGCATCAGCAGGGTGGCCGCAAAATGGTCCGCCTCCATTTCGTAGCGGCTACCTGAGGCGAATCCGGCGTGAGATTCATGCATGTCACGGGACAGAACCGCGTCGATATGTCCGGGCAAGTAGTAGTGTCCGAGTTCGTGAGCAACGCTGAAATTCCGGAAACCGATGCTGTCGATGTGCGTAGCGTAGGCGATCCCGAAGGTGCTACCGTAACGCAGCAGCATACCAGAAACTCCTTCCGCGCCGGCTGGCTTCGGAAATACCATGATGCCAACGTCCCGCGCCACCGTGATGGGGTCTATGGGCAGAGCTGATAGGCCCAGGTCTTTGACGACCCGCTCAGCAACGACCGTTGACCAGTATGGATCTGCGTGCATCATCTACCCTCCTTCTTCGCGCCCCCCTTCGCCTTGTTGGCAAGCATCTTCACGAAGTTCTCTGCCATGTCGAGATCGGCTGTAGTTAGGCGATCAAGGTGCCGGTGCAACCTGTCTGCTCCCGCAAGGGCCTGCATGTCGGTCACCCGACCCAGCAGGTAGTCCGTGGTCACCTCCAGAGCGTCAGCGAGCCGTCGCAGGTTGTCAAAGGACGGCTTTCGCGTCCCGGTCTCGAAGTGGGAGATGGCAGACGGCTGAAAACCGGCCCGGCTGGCGAGTTCTCCCTGGCTCTGCCCACGCTTCTCCCGAGCAGCGCGGAGGCGTCCGGGGAAGGCGTCCGATGGTCGGCTTGACTCATGTCCGACAGGGGTTCGTCTACGAACGCGTTCCGCACATCACCCTGAAGTCCATCGCCAACAACGCCGAGCTCGACGTCATCTGGGAGCGCTGGCAGGAGACGCTGGAGCCGTTGCGCGAGGACCTGAACGCGAGGCTCGATTGCGACTGGGAAGAATGGGAGGTTCCTCGCGAGGCGTCCGAGGTGTGGCCCGCGGAGGTCGCGGAGACGCATCGACTGTGGTGGGAGGCGCGGGTCGCCCGGCAGCAGGAGATCGACGACTCGATAGCTGCCAAGGCGGACTACGAGTACCTCTACGACAAGCTCTACGAGGACAAGCGGAAGGTCCGGGTGGCGGGGCCGTTCACGGTCGAGAGCCTGTCGCCGCATCGCGTGCTGGCCGTCGACGAGAACGACGAGCTTCTGGACCGCGTGGCGGAAGGGAAGGCCGACTACGGTCCGCGGGACTTCGCGGGCATGATCGTGGGGCAGCTCGCGACCGCCGGCGTCCAGCAGGCGCACAAGGAGGACCGCATCGCCTTCGCCGCGGTCACGCCGTGGCCGGGCGCGTACATCTGCGCCGAGGGCCGCTACGTCGAGGGCGGGGGAGGGCCGAGACCGGAGAAGCGCGCCGGTATCTTCGTCGGCCCGGAGTTCGGCACGGTGTCCCGCCCGGACCTCGTGGCTGCGGCCCGCGAGGCCGGCGACGCCGGCTTCGACGTGCTGATCGCCTGCGCGTTCAACTACGAGGCCCACGCCTCGGAGTTCGACCGCCTGGGCCGCGTCCCCGTCCTCAAGGCCCGCATGAACGCCGACCTCCACATGGCCGGCGAGCTGAAGAACACGGGCAAGGGCAACCTCTTCGTCATCTTCGGCGAGCCCGACATCGACATCCTGCCGGCCGGCGCAGAGGACGCGGAGGACGGCCAGCTCCGAGTGAAGATCAACGGCGTGGACGTCTTCCACCCCAATACCGGCGAGGTCCGCAGCCACGGCGCCGACGGCATCGCCTGCTGGTTCATCGACACCGACTACAACGAGGAAGCTTCTTCGTCCGCCACGCCTACTTCCTCGGCGCCAACGACCCGTACAAGGCTCTCAAGACCACCCTGAAGGCCGAGATCGACCCCGACGCCTGGGCGACGCTCCACAGCGACATCTCGCGCCCGTTCGACCGCCCGGAGTCCGGCCGCATCGCCGTCAAGGTCATAAACCACCTCGGCGACGAGGTGATGAAGGTTTTCCGGGTGTGATCACTCCCCGGCTTGACGCTCTCGCGTTCAACGCCGCATTTCCCGGCACCAGCCGACCCCGGCATCCGCAGACGCGACCTGGAGCGGCCAGATCCGCCTCGGGCCTCGGGCCGATCCCGGGACACCGGCCGCGGATCGCCCGCAAGGAGCCCTGGACGACCAGAGCGCATTTCTCGCGGAGAGCGGCCGTTGAGCAGATTCGTTCAGATCACGATGCGTTCGATCTCGTCGACCGTCACCGTGTCGGCCGTCCGGTCGTAGAGCTTCGTCGTCTTCGGCGACGCGTGCCCGGCGATCTGCTGGGCGTGCTCCAGCGTCCCCCCGTTCGAGAGGTACGCCGTGATCCCCGTCGCCCGGAACGTGTGGCAGCAGGTCGAGGGCGGGAGCCCCGCCGTCGCCGCCCGGCGCTTGATCATGGCCAGCACCACCCGCCGCGTCAACGGCCGCCCACTCAGTCTCTCCCCCACCCGGTCCACGCTCTGAAACAGCGCCTCCCGCCCGTCCTCGAGCCCCGCGGCCTCGAGGTAGGTGTCGAGGGCCTCGGCTGCTCGGTGGTGGGCCGGGACGTCGTGCCGTTTCCCGCCCTTCTCGTGGAGCCTGAGCCACCCCCGGCTCCCCTGCTGGAAGTAGTCCTGCCTCCGCATCCCCAGGACAGCGCTCACCCGCGCGAAGCTGTAGAGCATCACCGAGAAGAGCGCCCGGTCTCGGAGCCCGGCCAGCGTGCCCGTGTCGATGTGCTCGAGGAGCTTCCTCGCCTCGGCCGGGGTCAGGACCGGCGTCGCGCCCTTGGTGACGACGTGCTTCGGCCCCCGCACCGCGGACGCCGGATTCACCCGGAGGACCTGATTGACGACGAGCCAGTCGCAGAGCACGCGGATGGCGGTCAGGTGCTGCTTGACGGTCGGGACCGACCCGGAGTGGGTCCGGATGTAGGCGGCGACGTGGAGCGGGGCCACGTCGCCCAGGCTGGAAATGGCAACTAAAAAAGGGACCCCTGCGGCCACGTGAAAAGGGACCCCCGGTTGGCTCTGTCAGTACATCAACCCTCCTTCGACACAGCGAAACGGCGCACCCGGCGCCACCCGCCGGGGAACCCGCCGTCCCCGACCCCAATCCCGAGCCGGCGGTTCCGGTCCGGTGCGGCGTTCGGAGTTCGGTGGCGCGCCGGGTCCCTGGGACGTTGTGGACGGTCGGGACGCACGCGTCCAGGCCGGGCCGCAAGGCCCATAACTGCCATCCGAGCCGCGGGGCGGGCGGTGTGTCACCCGAAGGGCCGTAGCGGAGCGGAGGACGCGCGCAGCGCGTTGACACGCCGGCCGTCCCGCAGCTACGCGGCGCCGACCTCCCGACAAGCTTGCCGTGCATCCCGGGGGCGGGTCCGAACCGAGGAGCACGACCCCGCAGGCATCAACGGCCCCCGGATGCCGGCGCCCGGCTCCCCTTCGTGGCCCCAACCGGAAGCTGTCGCCGGTGGTCTAGCCGTCACGCCCGAAGCCCCTGGGCAGCTCGACAGCCTCCAGTACCGACAGATCCAGATCGCAGACCTGCTCGAGCAACTCCGCGGTCGCGGACCCGGCGAGGGATTCCGGCAACGCGTCCCGCCACTCCCGGTACTGGTCCTGCAGCGCCAGGAGCGTCTGCACCGCGTCGTTCCATTGCTGTGGCCGCGATCTCCGGTCCGCCGGCCGGCGGTACCGGGTCCGGGACTCGCCGGCCTTCAGCCGCTCCCGGTAACGCGCCTGCCGCTCCGCGTTCGTCAACGCCACGATTACTCCACACTGTTACGTAACGGACCGGTGACAGGCGGCTCGGCGCCCGGACGTTCCGGTCCCACGGGCTGAACACCAGGTTGCTCGTCACCATCACCGAGCGGCGCTCGTAGCGCTCGGCGAGCAGCGTGGACAGCACCTCGGCTTCGT
The DNA here is from genome assembly GCA_965216125.1 of Candidatus Multivorans sp. Taxonomy (GTDB): domain Bacteria; phylum Acidobacteriota; class Thermoanaerobaculia; order Multivoradales; family Multivoraceae; genus Multivorans. The sequence goes on from CBDCFP010000002.1 coordinate 76,178, forward strand.
CGCCTTGCGCGCCGCCCGCCCGCTCATCCCCGCCGCCGCGGCGGCCGCCGCCAACGTCTTGCCTGCCATCCGCTTCTCGCGCAATCGCCGAACCTGCGCATCCGTGACCAACCCGTCCTCCGTGAGGAAAACGGGGCAGTGCCACACGCGCCGCCGCGGGTGCTCCCGCAACCGGCCCATCGCCACCACGGCGACCGGCAAAATAATTGCCGTTGAACAGGTGCACGACCCGGAGGCATCAACGGGCTCCCCTCTTGCCGGGTGCCGGCGCCTGGTTCCGCTTGGCGGCCTGCAGCCTGAAGCTGCCGCCGGTGGTCTGCAGGACCGTCGCGTGGTGCACGATCCGGTCGATGACCGCGGCGGCCGCCGTCGGGTCGAGGAAGACCTCGGACCAGCGCGCGAACGGCAGATTCGTCGTCACCACCAGGCTCCGGCGTTCGTAGCGCTGGCTGATGAATCCGAACAGCAGGTCGGCGCCGGCCTTGTCGAGCGGAACGTAGCCAAGCTCATCGACGATGACTAAATCGAAGCGGGCGAGCTGGGCGAGCTTGCGGGCCAACCGGCCCTGCTGCTGCGCTTCGACGAGCAGCGTGACCAGCTCGGCCGCGGTCACGAACCGCACCCGGTAGTCATGCTGGCAGCAGGTCATCCCCAAGGCGATGGACAGATGCGTCTTCCCCGTGCCGACTCCGCCGACGAACACGACGTTGGCGGCGTCGGCGACGAAGCGGCAGTCGAAGACCTGCAGGATCGCGTCGCGGTCGAGGTCGGGCTGCGCCTCGAACGAGAAGGCGTCCAGCGTCTTCAGCATCGGGAAGCGGGCATCCTGGATGCGGCGTTGGATGCGGCGCTCCCGGCGTCCGGTCACCTCCAGGTGCACCAGCTGCGCCAGGTAGTCGGCCGGCGCCTGTCGCTGGCGGGCGGCCTGCTCGGCCAGCAGCCGCCACTGCGCCCCGATCGTCGACAGGCACAGCGTCTTCAGGTCCGCCGCCAGATGCGGGGGCTCGGCAATTGTGGTGGCCATCAGCAGGGGTCCTCCACCAGCGCGTCATACGCCGACAGCTTCGGAGCGGGTACCGCGATCCGCGCCAACTCCGGACGCACGCCTGCGACCGGCGGGCACACCGGCGGCGGGCCGGCCTGCTGCTGACGGAGGATGAGCCGCACCGTCTCCAGACGCGGCGAATGGCGCTCGAGGGCGACCGTCACCGCGCGCTCGACGGCCGGGGCCGGGTGGGTCTCCATCAGCCGCAGCATCCGGACCCATTCCTGATCGGGCTTGCGCGTGTGCTTGGCCAGCTCCGCCCGCGCCCGCTGCCACACCGGGGCCAGCCGCCAGTCGAGGAGAGCCGTCGCCTCGGCCACGGCCCGATGCTTGCGCTCCAGCAACGGCAGGACGTGAAGCGCATCGAGGACCTTCGCGCCCCGGATGAACGTCCGGGGATGCTCTGCGGCCACCTCGGCGCCGACCGCGATCGCCACCCGGTCGTGATACAGCTTCACCCACACCGGCCGGTAGGCGTGGCGAATCGGCACCGAGTACGTCACGCGGTCCACGTGGACGTGTCCGAACTTGTCGGCCACTCGCGCGACGACGCGGCAGGTGGCGGGAAGGTGAGCAGGCATCGCCCGCAGGTGCTCCCGCTCCTGCGCCAACGCTTCCTCGACCGAGCGCCCGTCGTCGAGGTGGCGCATCGGCAAATCGGCCTCCAGCTCCGTGATGATCGCCGCGTTGAGCGCCGCCCAGCTCTCGACCGCCAGCCGCGGCCGGAACACCAGGTTCCGGACGTATTTCACACCTCCCTCCACAGAACCCTTCGTCAAAGCTGCAGAATGCTCCCGGTGCTGTTGAAGCACCACAGATTCGGATCACCCACCCGTTCCATCCGCTCCGGGGCGCCCGCTTCCCGTTCGTGGTGACCAAGTCCCTCTGGGGAGAAGACCGGGTCACGGTGCAACGGCCGGACGGCACGGTCTGGTCGATTCCCGTGGGCTGGACGGACTTTGCGCCACCGGATCCCGCGGTGGTGGCGGGACGCGGGCGTGCGCCATTCCGTCTTGAGGACCTGCTGCGGCTCGCCGAGATGGTGAGCGAGAGGGTCCGGACATGAGCGGCGGTGGCGTCACGGAGATTTCGTCCATGGTGTCATGTGGATTTCATCCACTTGAAGTGGGCGACAGGGCGCCATCAGCACGAGCGTGTTGCAAAAACCTGCAAATAAAACGGCGCTGTCTTTGGGTTCCAGGTCGGAATCTTCTTGACGCCGTCCGATGTTGTAGTCATAATCTATCTGACATACGCGATGCGTCGTCCTCCAAAGCTACCGCCGGACGCCAAGACGCAGGCCCTGCGCGAGGCAGGAGCCTTGCACCCGCACCCCGAGGCCGTCCGCGACGACGCCTTTCGGAGCCATCCGTTCTTCGACCCGCGCGACCGCGTCCAGGTCAAGTACGAGATGGTGCGCCGCCACCGGGTCGATGGACGGCCGGTGACGGAGGTTGCCGCGCGCTTCGGGGTCAGCCGCCAGACGTTCTACCAGACCGCGGCCGCGTTCGAGGCGCAGGGGATCCCTGGCTTGGTGCCCAAGCGTCCCGGGCCGAAGCACGCCCACAAATGCACCGACGCGGTTGTCGACTACATCGAGCGCTGGCGCGCGGGCGAAGACGTGCAACCGGACGAACCGCTGACGGCGGCCGTGGCGCGGCGGTTCGGAATCTCGATTCACGCCCGCTCGCTCGACCGGGCGGTGGCGCGCCGCAAAAAAAAACCGCGCCCGTAGACGACCCCATGACAGCGTCGGGCCTCGACTCCAATCAGGTGTGCCGGCAGTACGAGGTCGTGCGGCAGGATGCCGCCAGCGCTGTCGCGTTCGCTCGCCAGGGGTACGGGGTGGCGCTGTTGATGAGCCGCGGCATGCCGGCGTGGCTGAAGGCCGTCTCGACCCTCTGCCTCCCGGCGGTCGGGCCGCCGCCGGCCGCGAGCGGCGACCTCGACCTGGCGCCGCCCGTCCGTTCCGAGATGACGCGTGTGTTGGCGAGCTTGGTACTCAGCCGCGTTGCGGAGGGCATTTCCCCATGAGTCAATCGACCGCGGTCACGGCGGACCATCTTCGTCGCCTCGCCTGTCTCTACGTGCGGCAGTCGTCCCTGCAGCAGGTGCGCGACCATCCGGAGAGCACTGCCCGGCAGTACGCCCTGAAGCGGCGGGCCCTGGCGCTCGGCTGGGCGGCCGACCGGATCGTGGTCATCGATGACGACCTGGGGATCTCGGGTGCGTCGGCGGCCGAGCGGACCGGCTTTCAACGGGTCGTCGCCGACGTCGGCCTCGGTCGCGTCGGCGTGGTCATGGGGCTGGAGGTCTCCCGGCTCGCCCGTAACTCAAGCGACTGGCATCGCCTGCTGGAGATCTGCGCGCTGAGCGAAACGCTCATTCTTGACGAAGACGGGCTCTACGACCCGGCCCACTTCAACGACCGCCTGCTGCTCGGGCTCAAGGGGACGATGAGCGAAGCGGAGCTGCATGTGCTGCGTGCGCGTCTGATCGGGGGGCAACTGAACAAGGCGCGCCGCGGCGAGCTGTGGATCCGCCCCCCGCTGGGATTTGTCGTCGACCCCGCCGGCAAGCTCATGCTCGACCCCGACGAGCAGGTGCAGAGCGCCGTCCGCCTCGTGTTCGGCACCTTCGGCCGCACCGGCTCGGCCGGCGCGGTGGTGCGCTACTTCCAGCAGCAGCAGGTCGCGTGGCCGCAACGGGTCATCAAGGGACTGCGTGCAGGCGTGCTCGTCTTCGGCGAGTTGGAGCGTCACCGTGTGCTCGACATCCTGCACAATCCGCGCTACGCCGGCGCGTACGTCTACGGGCGGACCCGGCAGCGCAAGGTCTGCCTCACCGGGCAGGCGCGGTATCGACGACTTCCCCGCGACGAGTGGAGGGTCTTCCTGCCTGATGCGCACGCCGGCTACATCAGCTGGGAGCAATTCGAAGCGAATCAGGAGACGTTGCGCGCAAGCACCCAGCGCAGCGGCGCAGACCACCGCAGCGCGCCGCGCGAAGGCGTGGCCCTGCTGCAGGGGCTCGTCATCTGCGGTCGGTGCGGTGGCCGCATGACGGTCCGCTACATCGTGTCTCACGGTCACCCGGAGCCGCTCTATCGCTGTCAGCGCCGGGGGATTCAACGGGCGGAGCCGCCGTGCCAGAGCCTGCCGGGCGCGGCGATCGACCGCGCGGTCAGCGACCTCGTGCTCGAGACCGTCACTCCGGCGTCGATCGACGTCGCGGTAGAGGTGTTCGACGAGCTGCGGGCTCGGGCCGCCGAAGTCGACCGCGCCAAGCGGGCGCAGATTGCCCGGCTTCGGGAGGACGCCGAGCTGGCGCAACGGCAGTTTCTGCTCGTGCGGCCCGAGAATCGGCTCGTCGCCGACAACCTGGAACGGCACTGGAACGAGGCGCTCCAGCGGTTGGCCGCGGCCGAAGAGGCATACGCCGGTGCACACAAGACCCAACCCCCGGCGGTCACTCCCGAGATGAAGGAGCGCGTGTCGGCTCTGGTCGCCGACCTGCCGCGCGTCTGGCATGACCCGCGTACCCCGGCGCGCGACCGCAAGCGGATGCTGCGGCTTCTTGTCGACGACGTCACCCTGCTGCGCGACGACGTGATCCGAGTGTCCATTCGCTGGCGGGGCGGCGCGACCCGCCAGATCGAGTGTCCACTGCCGCTCGGGGCACCGGATCTGCGTCGTACTCCCGCCGCGGTCGTCGAACAGGTCCGCACCCTCGCCACCGAACAGACCGACGCACAGATCGCCGGGACGCTCAATGGGCGGTGGCTACGCACCGGGACCGGTTTGCCATTCAGCCGCCTGCGCGTCCGCATGCTGCGCGAGGCGTATGACATCGACAGCTACGCCGAGCACCTGACCGCGGCGGGCTGGCTGACCGCACCGCAGATGGCCGAGCTGCTCGACGTGCATCCGGCCACGGCCAAGCGCTTCGCGCGCCAAGGCGTGCTACGCGCCGTGCGCGCCGACGACAGAGGCACGTTGCTCTTCGAACCGCCCACCGGACCGCTGCCCGCCGCCCATCCCGGGAAACGGTTACGCGACCGGCGGCAACACCCGAAGCTTGTATCGCATGTACAGGAAGGCGCGTAGTATGAAGCCTGAAACTTTTCCCAGCCCTTGGCCGGCGCGCAGAACTCGGCCCGGAACGGATACCCGCCCCGGAACGCATCGAACGCCTCGGTCTGCACCCGGTCCCGGCCCGCCAACACGTCCTTGACCGCCAGCAGCGAGGTGTTGTCGAGCACGAGGCGGTCCACGAGGCCCCCGAAGTAGCGGAACGCCGACTCGATGCCGTCGAGCAGCGACTCGATCCGCTCGACCGGGTACGCCTTGGCGAAGTACGCGTTGGAGAACGGTAGCGTCGCCACCAGGTACTTGACCTTGCACGGCACGCCGGCGATGTCGACCCAGGACTCGCCGAAGTCGACCTCCATCGTCGTGCCGGGCAGCACGCTGCGGTGCACGAAGGCCTCCTTCCTCGTGGTGGCCGTCCTCAGCCCCGCGACGTACCAGCGCACCGTCCGCGCCGGGAGCGGTCCCGCCATCGGCAGCAACAACCGACGAATCCGTTTCGCGGTCAACCGCGGCTCCTCGCGCAGCCACTGCCTGATCCGCTCCCGCCACGGGTCCAGGGTCCCCGGCCGTGTCGGCGACACCCGCACCGGCGGCGTCGACCGGCTGATGGCCCGCCGCACCGTCTTCACGTCCAACTTCAACCGCCGCGCGATCTCCTTCTTCGGCACCCTCTCCACCAGATGCAAGTGCCGGATCTCGGCCCACTGGGACATCCTGATCACCTCCGCGTCCTCCTGGCTTGGTCGACGAGACGACCGTGTCTCGCCCCGTCGATCATCGCCAGGGGATCGCTGTTCCGAGTGCTCAGGGGGTCCCTTTTCAAGTGGCCATGGGGTCCCTGTACCCTTCCGGATGACTTCGCGGGATGGCCTCGCGGAGTCGGGCAGGCCGCCGGGAGCACCCAGGGGTCCCTGTGCATCGAGCACCTGAAAAGGACCTGTGCCCCGGCGGTCCAGCCTCCGATGGATGCCCCGTGGGGAGTTTGCGCCGCAGAGCGCCAGTACAGGGACCGGCAGGCATCGAAGCGCGCCCGTTCGACTCGGCAAGGGGAGGTTCAACTTGAAGCTGGCATGGTTCGCGGGTGTCGACTGGGGGTCAAGGAAACATCAGGCGTGTGTGCTCGACGCCGCCGGGAAGGTGCTCGGGGAACGGGAGTTCGAGCACGGCGGCGCAGGGCTGTCGCAGATGGCGGACTGGCTGCTGTCGTTCGGGGCGGGCGCGGCGGGCGAAATCGGCGTGGCGATCGAGACGCCGCACGGACCGGTGGTCGAGAGCCTGATGGAGCGGAGCTTCGCCGTCCACTCGATCAACCCGAAGCAGCTCGACCGTTTCCGGGACCGCTTCTCGCCGGCGGGCGCGAAGGACGACCGGCGGGACGCGCGGGTACTCGCCTCGGCGCTGCGTACCGACCCGCACTGTCTGCGACGGCTGGAACCGACCGACCCGGCGATCATTGAATTGCGGGAGTGGTCGCGTCTCGACGAAGACCTGACGCGGGAACGCGTTCGGTTGGCGAATCGGATACGGCAGCAGCTCTGGCGCTACTACCCGCAGTTCCTCGACGCGGTTGACGACGACGTTGCGGCGCCGTGGGCGCTCAACCTCTGGCAAAACCTGCCGACGCCGCGCGCGGGTCAGCGCGTTCGCGAGGTCACGCTCACCAGAGTGTTGAAGCAGCACCGCATCCGTCGGGTCAGCGCGTCGACGCTGCGCGATCGGCTGCGAGCACCAGCCATCAAGCTCGCCCCGGGCACAGCCGAGGCCGCCGTTGCACATTTGCGGCTCGCCACCGAACGCCTCGCCCTGGTCAACCGCCAGCTCGATCACGCGCGCCACGAGCTCGAGCGGTTGGTGCATCAGCTCGCCGATGCTGCTCCGGCGGACGACGCCAACGCGTCCCCGGAGGACGAGTCATCGTCGAAGGAGCCCCGGGATGCGGCCATCCTGCTGTCGCTGCCCGGCGTTGGCACCAAGGTGCTCTCGATGCTGCTTGCCGAGGGAAGCGACGCGGTGGGGCGGCGGGACTACGACGCGCTTCGCTGTCTCTGCGGGGTAGCTCCGGTCACCCGCCGTTCGGGGAAGAGCATGATCGTGACGCGGCGCCAGGCAGCCCACAACCGGCTGCGCGACGCCGCCTACCACTGGGCCCGGGTCGCGGCCCAACACGATCCGGTCAGCCACGACAAGTACCGGTCGCTGCGAGCCCGCGGTCATGGCCACGCCCGCGCTCTGCGCTCGGTGGCCGACCGCCTGCTGAACGTCGCCTGCGCGATGCTCCGTGACCGCGCCTGTTTCGATTCGCACCGTGTCGGGAGCGCAGCCACATGAGGCGATCCTCAACGGTAGCTCCTGGCGTCCGGACCGGACGTGCGGGGTGAGTTCGTTCTGGCCCGGTCTCCCGAGTCTACTGGAGCGGTTCTCCGCGACAACGGAGCGGCTGCCCCTACGCCGCACTTCTTCGCGTTAAAGGAGGGCCAGCCTTCCGGCTGGCCCTCAAGAGCATCCCCGCACGGTCGGGCGCGGCAGTCACCCGCAGGGCCGGAGCGGAGCGGAGGACCCGCGTAGCGGGAGTCCTTTCCAATCCAGAAATGAGCCTGAAGCGGCGGCACGTGAGTCGCGGCTGACGGGCGACCGAATCAGCGGATCGAAACAGGGATCCTGGCGCGGGCTGCGGTGAGCCGGCGCACGCTGACCGACATTATCTTTCATGGCGGCGACGAGGGGTTGTGGGCGCGATCAATCTCGACACCTGCGACGCGGTCGAGCACCGGATCTTCTCTGTGGATCTTGATGAAGAGGAAGAGGATGGCTGTGGGCGCTGTGCGAAACCGCGTTCTTTGCGGTTTTGCAAGCTCCTGTGGGCGCGCTGTTTGCGTCCATGGGAGCGCTGGCGTCCATGGCCCCCGGCGCTGGCCCAGGCCACGATGCGTTCGGGTAGTGCAGGGAGCGGACTCAGCCGAGGGGTGATGGCCCTGGTTGTGCCCACCGGAACCTGGTGACCGCCCCGAGCTCTCCCAGACCGAGCCGATCCCTGGTGTTGTGTCACGGTCCAGGCTTGCTCAGTCGGAGATTGCGCCACGCGTCCTGACGGCGTTGACACGCCGGCCCTCCCGAGCTACCTCCGCCCCGACCCATCCGTCAGCCGCCGTTGGGCCCCAGGCCGAGTCCCTGAACGCCCTGCGGGTCAACGCCGCCCGGAGCGTGGTGTTTCAGGCCGCCGGGTCGATGGAGACAAACAGGCGGTCGCGAGCCTGGTTGAGGGCGCGTGCCGCGTCGTTGTCGCTCATGGCGGCGGCGACGGCGTCGAGCTGGTCGAAGGAGGTCCCCGGCTTGAGGCAGGCGGCGGCGTTGGGCAACGACTTGAGCTTCTCGTAGGGGGTCATGACGTTGGCGTGGGGGTAGCGTTTGCGGACGCGGCCCTTGGCATCGACTTCATCGACGGGGAAGAGACAGGGGCGGTGGAAGTTCAGGTAGGGGGAGAGGACCTGCTGGGTGAAGGCGTTGACGCGTTCAGCGTAACGGCTGGGGATGTGGCCGTATCCGAGGTGCTTGCGGATGACCGAGCCGTTCTTGCTCTCGACGAGGGCGTTGTCGTTGCTGCGGCGGGGTCGGGACTTGGTGAACTCGTCGATGTGGAGGGCTTGCAGCCGGGCGGCGATTTTGTGGTTGATGAACTCCGAACCGTTGTCGGTGTGGAATCCGCGGACGTTGAAGGGGAACGCCCGGAGCAGGGCTTCGAGGACGGGGGCGAGACAGGGCGTGTCGATGCGCTCGACCGAGCCGACGAACTGGAACTGGGTGACCTCGTCGACGAGGTTGAGGTGGTAGAGGCCCTTGATGCCGTCGAGGTCTCCTTGGTGGGCCGAATCGACCCGCAGGTAGCCGGGTTGTCCGAAGGGCTGGGGCCGGCGCCGCTCGCCGATGGCGATGTGCACGGGGCGGGTCGGCGCGGGCATCGTCCCGCGCCGGCGTTGATAGCTGGTCGAGTGGCGCAGGTTGTAGAGGTGTCCGTTGGAGATGGCGGCGAGGCGCTCGAAGCGGCGGTCGCCGAACAGCTGCAAGGCCCGGACGCAGAGCTTGCGGGTGGCCGGACCGGAGAGGGTGCCGTGGAGGGCATCGACTTCGGCGAGCAGCCCGATGTCGGCCTTGGTGTAGCGGCGTGGGAAGGGGTGCCGGGGGCGGCGGCGGTCGGCGATGGCTCCTGTGGTCCGGTGCTGGTGCAGCAGGCGCGTGACCTGCGCGCGCGAGAGGCCGGTCACCTTGTCAGGAAGCGGCGGATCAGGCCCTTGTCGGCCTTCCCCCGGCGGGAGTAGTCGAACCGTTGCAGGGCCTCGGCCACGAACGCATAGGCCTCGGCCCGGGTCTGCGGCTGCAGGTCGAGCGGTCGGCTGCCGGCAAGGAACTCCCGAACCTGGTCCAGGGTCTGCAGGCGCTGGGTGTCGAGCTTCACGATCATCCTCCGATGATCCGGGACCCAGCCCCCTTCAGGCTCATCTCACGTTGGAATCAATCCTCCCTTCAGGCTCACTTCTCATTGGACAAGGCGGCGGCTTGACAGCCGCGGTTGACCGTGCGCGAGGTAGACACGCTCCGAGCGACAGCGAGGGCCTTGCTAAATGGTGGGGAGTCCTTTTCATGTTGCCGCTACCACCTTGGCGAAGGGAGCTGCTTGTCGGAATCCTGCTCGCCGCGCTGCGTCGAGTTGTTTTTTGAGGCGCTCGCTGCGGCGCTTCCACCGGTCCCGGTCGCGCTCGACTCCGGTCAACTCCTCGCACAGCCGTTCGATCCCGTGGCGATAGATGCACGCGTGCCGCACCCATCGGCGGACCGACGTTCTTCAACCTCCAGCAGGATCTCGTGACCACCATCGGATACGACCACGTCTATCCCTACGACGAGGCCAGCTTCGCGTCCGCGTCCACGACGCCGGCGTCCGCATCCGCGGTGGGCTTCAACGCCGGCATCGACATTGGGTTCTTCTTCTCGGAGGTGGTCGGAGTGGGCGCGATCATTCGCTACTCGGGGGGGGCCGTCGAGCTGCCGGGCGAAGGCGAGAGCATGGTGCCGGTCGATGCCGGCGGGTTCAACGTCGGCGGCGGACTGCGGCTCAGGTTCTAGTGGTATGTCTCAATAATGGCCCTCCGCCGCCTCGACGCTTGGCTCGACGGACGTCGGCTCGAGGATGCAACCCTCGCCGCCTACCTCGCCGAGCTCCACGACCAAGGGAGCCCCGGCGGCGAGCGCCTCGACGGCGGTGGCCGCGGCCTGCTTCCGAGCCCGCCTCGCCGGCGAGCCGAGTCCGGCTGGAGAAGGCACCGCCTGGGTCCTCGCGGGCTACCGGTGCACCGCCTCTACCCGTTCGAGCCGTGGTTGACCGACTCACCCGGCCGCGACGCGCCGTTGGCTCCATTGGTGGGACCCACGGGTCGAGCACGCAGCTGACACGGGCGGACGCGCCGTCCGCCCCCGCGAGAGGACAGGCCGTCGACCGCGCAGCAGGACGTGCGCAGCCAGCGTACACGCGTGGGACTTCAGCCCGCCGGAGGACTCTGAGCAGGGGAGGGGTGGGCGATGAGCGCCAAGGCTGGAACCTCGGACATCGGGATCTACATAGCCGCCGCGGGCTTTTTCCTCGTGACACCGTACGGCTTGGGCGTGATCGGGGGCGACGGGCTGCGGCCGGTGTTTATTGCAGTCGGCGTCGCGATGGTGATCGGTGGCACGATGCTCTCGACCAAGCTGGAAGGCAAGCCATGGTGGTGGCAGATCCCCTTCGAAGAGCGCAAGCGTCAAGCTCAGGAGCAGGCGCGGCAGGGGAGGGGGGGAATGAAGGCGTTGAACGACGTCGACAAGATCCTCGGGACCTCCGCCCCGCCGGCGAAGCCCGCGGCTCGGCGCTCCTCCTCGCGGCGCACGGTCGCTGCGGCCACCCCGGTCGCGGAGACCCCGCCCGACGCCCAGCCGACGAGGAAGCGCCGTGCGATGTCGAAGAGAAGAAAGGCGGTGTCCGAGCGGATGACCGTCTATTGGGCTGAGCGCAGAAAGGCCGAGCGCAGAAAGAAAACCGCGAAGTAGCCCGCCGCCGGCGTGCCGGCGGGTACGTGCCGCAGCCGGACGGTCGGCGGTGGTTCCCCCGATGAGCCCCCGCAGGGAGTCAACAGATCGTCGGTTATCGGACCCCCGGGGGGAGGGGGACTAACACTGACGCTGGCGCGTCCTGTCGTGGTGCCGTGAAGCCCAGGCGCAGCACGTTGATGATGCGGTCCAGGAGCGCGAGTGGCTTCTGTGTCGGGTAGCCTGTCCGTTCGTTCGACCCGGGGCGCGACGTTCAAGCTCTGGGACGGCGTCCGCACCGGCGACGTGAACACGGTCGACCCCCACCTCATCTGGGGCTGGCCCACCCTCGACCTTCAGGATCCATGCGTCCCACGTAATCCCAGAGGTCGCGTTCTGTTCCGTTTATCGTTGTCCAAACCATGTCGATTGCCCCAAACCTAACTAAACTCTTAGATTCACGGGCTCGGCCGTGGTCCGCTGCTCATAGCGGCGTTCAGGTCCCGACCACTCGGGGCGTCTCTATCTGCCAAGGAAGATGAGCGCGTGGGCGGGCAATAGCTGTCGGAAGTCCTTGTCGAACGTGGCCAGGGACTCCGATTGGTGCAGGACCACTGCTGCTATCCACGCATCGGTAACGAGGTTCCCCTCCAGGTTCCCCTCCATCAGTTTGTTTCGCAGCACGGGCCACTCGTGGCCGGACGGGCAGATTTCAGCACCAGGGATTTCCAGCAGAGCGTCGACGAACGCTATGGCGTCCTGAACAGGATCGGGATCGATGAACACGCGGTGATTCGTGACGACCCGCAGGAAACCGGCAACCACCATGGGTGGCAGAACAAGCGTGCCGTCTCTTCTCGCGCAGGCGTTTCGGGCGTCGTTGAGCCAAGTTGCCGCAACGACATGGTGTTCATGGTCGGGTCGGAATGCCGCGACCAGCACGTTCACATCCGGGAATCACCGGTCCGTCGCATCCAGCAAAGATCGATTGCAGGAGCCATTGATGCCGGGCCGCAAACCACCGCGGCGTGGAGAGACCGGCAACGGGTTCATGGCCCCGCCACGCCGTGGTGTCGAACGCAGGCGGAGAACCAGCCCCTCCTCGACCACGGCGGCTAGCGTAGTGCGTTCCCTAGCGGCCTGCGCACGAGCTTGGGCGAGCAACTCGTCACGAATGTCAACTGTCGCCTTCACCATAATCATCGTACCACGCATTTCGCCGAGGCCCACGCCGTGGCGCAGGGCGTTTTCTCTCCACGGCGGTACCACCGGACGGCGTTCGCCGCGCCCGTGCGCCTCGCCACGACCCGGCCCATGGGCCCGCGCCGCCTCGAGTTCGACCATGAGCCCGCGAGCGCCTGACCGCCGACCTACCGCCGGCTCGCCGAGGCCGCCCCGAGCACCCCGCCCCCGGGATACTCCGCAGCGCCTCGACGCCCTGACTCGACGGCCCGCGGCCCGAGGATGCGGCTCCCTACCGCGCCGAGCTCCACGACCACGGGAGAGCAACGCCGAGCGCCTCGCGGGGTGGTGGACTCACGGGCTGCCCCCGCAGCTCGTGAACCGTGGCCGCCGACACGCCGCTCACCGCGGCGGCTTCCGCAGGCCCTCACACGTCCGCGCCACGCCGCCGTGTCGAAGACCGGCCCCGACGGGATGCGGGTGCGCATCGCCGCGATCTGGTGGTGACCACCTACGCCATGCTCACCCGCCAGCCCTGGCTGGCGGACGTCTTCATCCTGTCGCTCAAGGCGGGGGGCATCTGGTGGAACCCCGCGGTCGAGAACCAGGCGACGGACCGCGCGTTTCGCATCGGCCAGCACCGCAACGTGCTCGTCCACAAGTTCGTGACCAGCGGTACCATCGAGGAGAAGATCGAGCTGATGCTCGCGGAGAAACGACAGTTGGCGGATGAACTGATAGACGGCGACGGCGAGGTCAACCTCACTGAGCTGCCCGACGACGAGCTACTCGACCTGGTGCGTCTCGACGTCACGCGCGCGGCCCCGTAGGAATCCAGCCGTGCCCTGGTTTCCACCCCCCGTTCCCGTCGGCGCCCGGCGCGCCAGAGTGGCCCGGGTCTCGGACGAGCTGCGCCGGAACGGCGTGGACGTGCAACCCGTCCACATCGAGGGACGCACCATCGCCCGCAGCTTCTGGGGCCGGCGCTGGTGCCACCATCTGGAATCGTGCTCGGACTTCGAGAACCGCCTGCCGCGGGGCCGCGCGTATGTCCGCAACGGCTCCGTCTGTCACCTGGACGTCCACGCCGGCGGGGTCGACGCCATGGTCGTCGGATCGGACCTCTATCACGTCGTCGTGCGCATCCGGAAGCTCGGGCAGGCCGCCTGGAAGGCCATCCGGACCGAGTGCGCGGGCCGGGTCGGATCCGTCCTCGAGCTGCTCCAGGGACGGCTGTCCGATCACGTCCTGCGCGTCGTCACCGATCCCGCCCGCGGCCTGTTCCCGAAACCCGGCGAGATTACCCTTACTTGCGACTGTCCCGACTGGGCGGTGATGTGCAAGCACGCGGCCGCCGTGCTCTACGGCGTCGGCAGCCGGCTCGACGACCGTCCCGAGCTGCTCTTCCGCCTGCGGGACGTCGACGCCGAAGACCTGGTCGTCGGCGACATGGCGTTGCCGGACGCCGCGGCGGGGGACGACGTCCTCGCCGGCGATCTCGCGGACATCTTCGGCATCGATCTCGACCCGGCGGACAGCGGCGCGGCGGCCGCTCGGCAGGGGACCACCGGACGCCGCCGGCCCCGCCGCGGGAGGCCGCGTCGGACCGGCGCCCCGGCGTCCGGGTTCCAGCCTACGGGCCGCCGGGTGGCGGAGCTGCGCCGCCGGGGCGGATTCTCGGTCCCCGAGTTCGCCGGCCTGCTCCGCGTATCCGCGTCGACGGTGTACCGCTGGGAAGCGACCCGCGGTCCGCTCGCCCTCCGAGCCGGTCAGGAGGACGCATTGCAGGTGTTGTACCGGGAAATCGAGAAACGCCAGACTGAGTGATCCTGCGCGGTCGTGGCCAGAGCGCCGTGGCAGACGCGCCGTCCGCCCCCGGCCGGCGCAACCACCCCAGCGATCGCCAGCAGATCGCTCCTGTTCGAGCAGATCCCTTCCGTTTTCGAGCAGGTCGCTTCGGCAGCCCTGGTGACCAGCTCGCCGGGACGCGGCGCTCGTCAGTTCGCCCGGCGACGCCCGTGTTTCCCGGAGCTGCAGGTTGAACTTTCAGGCGCGCGGCGTGTAGCCGTTGCTGCTGCCGCTGTCGGCGAGGGCTCTGGAGGCAATCGGCGTCGGGATAGCGCTTGCGTCCCTCGGTGCGCCACCACTTCTCGATGCAGGCGACCGCGAACGCCGGGGGTTGTCGGCGATAGCGACGAAGACGGTGCGACTTTGGTTAGCGGGGTAGGGGTGAGAAAATCCGCGAAATGGTATGCAGGTTTGGTGCGCGTGTGCCGATACGTGGAGTTGTGGTTCGCACGCGCACGCCGTCCGCCCGGTCGTTGACCGGATGCTGAACCCCGGATCCGTGGGCGCACCCGGTCCGTCCGGGTCCGCGAGGCCGGGGTTATGCTGGAGAGGGTTCCCCATGTCAAAGCAACCCCGAAACCTGAACGCTGTGTCCGGCCGGCTCCAGCGGCGGATGCTGGTCGCCCAACTGTCCACCGGGACGGTTGGCAACGCGTCGGAGCCCGCGCGCCGGACCGTGCCGGTCACGCCTCCCGAGCCGCCGTCACGCCTGCCAGTCCGGGCGCTTGGCGAGTACGTCCCCGGCGGGCGCGTGGACGCGATGCGCCGTCTCATCCGAGGCCGTTGAACGCTCACACGCGCCCCAAAGTTGACGGAAGAGCCGTTATCGGCACCCAACGTCCATCAGAACCAGCCCGTAGCTGCAGCTCTGAGGGCTGCTCCGTCCCGGAACGAACCAGGTTGGCGAGCTTCGCAACCCGGTCACCGACTCAGAAGGGTCGGTTGACCAGGACGGTGAGCCGGCGAGCTGGTCGACCAGGGCTCAGAGATCGTCAAGGGCTAGGCGATGGTTCTCGGCGCCTTTCACGGCGCACTGCCACAGGCTGCTAACTAATGAAGGGGTCATCAGGTGCCGATACCATCCTTGGGCCTGTCAGGGAGCGTGGATCGACCGGGAAGACCTGGGTGGGCGAAACTCGAGCGTCTGTCATGATTGCTGATAGGCCAACCCTCTCGATCGCGAAGGCGGGTGAGTTGGTGGGAGTCACCCGCCGCACGATCTACAACTGGATCGCCGGTGGTAAGGTCGAGTACGTGCGGACGGCCGGCGGTTCCGTGCGGATCTTCGTCGATACACTGTGGCGCGATCCGCGTGCCGGCGTCACCCGGCCGGATACGCACGGAACCTGGGAAGACGTCTCAACACCCTCAGAGGTCTGAACGTCGCGCTGCCCCGGCTGCCGGCACCGCTGCGGCGCGCCTCACCCGTGCCCTGGTCTGGCGCGCCCCCGCAAGCCGCGACCGGGGCTTCCGCACCGTCCACCCCCACGAGAGCCACGTCTGGACCCGGCGTCCGGCCCGCAGGCCGGTGGCCATTCCGTCGCCGTCGGCCGCGTCGGCGACGTCGGCGGGCGTTCTCCCTTGCTCGTGAAACTCGGGCGCGGCGAGGGTCGCATCCTCGAAGCCCGCGGCCGTCCAGCCGCCGGAGCGCCCCTGGAGTACGCCCGGCTGGTATCCGGCAGGAAGTGCGGTCCTCGCCCTCGCCCGGCTCCGTCGGTAGTGATCTAGTTTGCAAAGTGCAGCCGGCGGCGCGACCGCCCGGATGTGCGACAATCAGGTCGTGTCGACTCTCGCGAAAAAGAAGCGGCCTCGCGATCCCAATCAGTTGGGCAAGCTCGTCGTCGACATCGCGACGAGCGCAGCCCAAGACTCCGCTCCTCCTGGTCCACAACGGGCGGGTGGCCTCAAGGGCGGTCCGGCCAGGGCGAACCGGCTGACACCGGAGGAGCGAACGGAAATCGCGAAACTGGCCGCCCAGGCACGCTGGAAGAAGTAACCCGCTACTGCTGCTGGCGCTCCGCAACATCCTCGCTGAAATCCAGAATGATCTGGATTTCTGGCACCTTCCCCTCGTTCATGTCGTTGTATACAACCACGTCGGTGTTTAACTGAGTGCATTCGCCGACGATGTGCTCCCGACGTTGCGCAAAAGCCTTCTCCATGTGCTCATGGGGGGCGAATCCCATAATTGCCCAGAACGACTGTGGCTTTCCGTCCTTGGTGCTCCGGACGGCATGGTTGACCCGATAGCGGTGGCCTTTGTGGGTGTCCAGCTCCTGCGCTAGGGCCTTGGACATCTGATTCGCGAGAGCCTCGCGCGGGTCGATGGGGGTGGCGTTGCGAGCAAGCCCTGGCTAATGGCCCAGTCAACGGCGTCCCGAGTACGAGATGGTGCATGCTCGTGCTCTGTCTCGTACAGATGGAAAATAGCCTGTAATGTCTCGGTTTTCGTCATTGGTCCAACCTCTGAATTTTTTACAACGACACAGGAATGGTCTGCCCCCATCCATCGGCCATCGCCGAGGGCAGCACGAATTGCCGTATTTTGACGAGGTGGCGCGTGAGGTAATCCCAGCGGTCCATCTGCTTCTGCATCTGCCCAATGATTAGGCCGGGGTGCCGCTGATGGAGCTTCGCAAACGCCACAACGTCCTTCTCGTAGTAATACGGCTTCTTTCGCAGCAGGAACGAATGTAGCCCGTCTCGCGGAGCACAGAAATCCGCCGCCGCCGCATTCGCAGCGATTTCCTCTGGTAGAAGCGTGATTCCCGCGCGGGGTGCTCCGGCCAGGTCTTCGTCGATCACTTCCTCGTTCTGGCCGTCCCTTCGCAGCACGTGCTCAATCTCGTGGCGCAGGACGAACCAGAAGTTGTCGATGGTGTCCCGCTGTAGCGACATACCGATGACGGGTGAGCCGTCGATCCAAAAACACACTCCGTCAATTTTCGCCTTGGGCAGCTTCTCAACAACGACATAGCGGATCCCGCACTCGGCCATAATTCTCGGCACGTGGCGCGCCTCCTCGGGAGCGCGAAGCAACAACTCCAACTCGCCAATGGCCGTCTTCAATGCCCGTTCGGAGTACACCGGCACCGTGATCGACCTGGCAATCTGCCGCACCCGAAAGAGCCAAGCGAGCTGGGGTGCCGGAATCTCTCGTTCCTCGTACCGGCTCTTCTTCGCCGCGTGCGCCAGATACGGGATTTCATCGGCCGCGTCGACTTGAAAAAACCGGGCCAGTTGTTCCTCCATGAGCGGCGCGTCGGCCTGTGCAATCCACCCCCGCTTGATCATTTCGCGAACCGGATACTTAGACTGCATATTGCCCAGCGATGCCACGCTTGGCGCCGGTACGCGCGCATGAGCCATGTCGTAGGCGAGCTGCAGCCGGGCGAAAAAGTCCCCGTCCGTATCGAAAGCGTCAGCCAGCGCCCGCGCCATGTCGGCACTGATGCTGCGCTTCCCGGACAGGATCATGTTGACGCCCTGCTCGGGGACACCAAGGACAAAGGCGAGGTCGCGCTGAAGCCAACCCCGCTCCTCCATCTCTTCCTTGATGTAGAAGCCCGGATGCTTCACCCATGTCGCATTCGTCGCAGTCATTTGAATCCCCAATTCAGTGGTAGTCCTCCACGCCCAGCACGGTCAGTCTGTTCGGCTGCGCCTTTGTGTCGATGGTGAACACCAAGCGCCACTGCTTGTTAAGCCGAATGGATCGTTGATCACCAGGGCGACTCAGTTTTTCGTAATGTAGGCTCCTCCAGTTCCGCAGGGTTCGTTCATCAGACGCCGCCCGAAGAACGACCAGCTTGTCCCTGAGAGAATTGATCACCGCGATTGGCAACCGAGTCTTGGCCGCGCGATCTGTCTCGACAAGCGCCAGTGTGGCGTCCCGAAAAGCGATCTCCATCTACCACCAGCTGCAGTATATCCAGCCGTACGCGAATTGTCAATGAACGACTGAACGCATGGGCGTAAAGTATCCGTTATGCTTGACAAATGAGGTCTCCCAGCATACTCTAGGCTCATGAATCGGCTGAGCACGGAGAGGCGACTTGCGGTGGTGGCGGCCCTCGTCGAGGGCTGCGGGCGTCGCGCCACGGCACGGATGACAGGCGTGGCCCGGATGACCGTCGAGAAGTTGCTGCGCGATCTGGGCGCGGCTTGTGCCCAGTACCAGGACGAGCACCTGCAGAACCTCAACTGTCGCCGGATCGAGTGCGCGGCAATCTGGAGCTTCGTCTACGCGAAGCAGAAGAACGTCGACAGCGCGAAGAACGCACCAGAAGTGGCGGGTGACGTGTGGACTTGGACGGCCATCGATCCCGATACCAAGCTGGTGCCGTCGTGGTGTATCGGCTCACGAGACGCCGCGACCGCCTACGACTTTATGCACGATCTGGCCGACCGGCTCCGGCATCGCGTACAGCTCACGACGGACGGCCACCGGCCGTACCTGGAGGCGGGCGAATCAGCGTTCAATCTGGACATGGACTACGCGATGCTGATCAAAATTTACGGAGCCGACCCCGAGGCTGAGAAGCCGTACTCACCGGCTAGGTGCCAGAGGTGCGACGTCAAGGTCGTTACGGGCGAGCCGAACTCGAAGCACATCAGCACGTCCTACGTCGAACGTCAGAACCTCACGATGCGGATGTCGATGCGGAGATTCACGCAGTTGACCAACGCCTTCAGCAAGAAAGTCGAGATGCACGCACACTCGGTGGCGCTGCATTTCATGCACTACAATTTCGTGAAGATTCACTCGACACTGAGAACGACACCGGCTCAGGCGACAGGCGTGACGGACCGGTTGTGGGAGAGCGAAGATCTGGTCGCGTTGCTAGAAGATAGTGAGGACGCCCGCTGACCGTTCCTGACAGGGTCAATCGACCGGCGCGGTCACCGCCCTCTCGACGCCGGGCGGGCCCGGGCACCCTCCGCGACCGGCCGCAGGCCACGCTCGAGCTGCTCGGGCCCGGCGGTTCCACGCGGTAGGCCGGGCGAGCGCAACCGCGGCCGCAGCGCGCGAGGCGCACCGGTAGAGAGCTCTGGTCGTTGAGCTCGACGTCGGACTCTCGCTCGACTCCCACGGGGCGGGCGTTCAGGTCCCCCCGTTCGACAGATACCCCGTGAGCCCCGTGCCGGGAACGTGTGGCAGCAGGTCGAGGGCGGGGGAGCCCGGCAGCCGCGGCCCGCCGCTTGATCATGGCCAGCACCACCCGCCGCGTCAACGGCCGCCCCGTCAGCCTCTGTGGTGGACTCACGGGCTGCCCCCGAACGATTGGCGGGTTCGCGCCGCGGCCGCGGCGGCGGGGAGACCGGCCCGCTGGCGAGCAGCGCGACCGTTCGGCGTGGCAACTCTGGCCGGCGCCCTCGCCACCTGCCAGCGGCCCGCACCGGCGCGGCCCGCGGCGTCGAGTCCGACGAGGTTGCGCTCGAGCGCAGCCGCTTTTGAACTCGGCCAGCGCCGCGAAGATGCCGAACACCGAGTCGGCCGGCCGCGGTGGTGGTGTCGGATCTGTGCGTCGGTGCCGGCGAGCACCCGCAGGCCCACGCCGCGGGCCGACAGGTCCTGCAGCCGTCGAGACCCGGCTGGTCGTCGCGCGGAGGCCGAAGGCGAAGTTCGTGGTAGAGACCAACATGAGCTTAGGACACTGACGCAAATTAACTTGCCATCTTTGGCGATCTGTGGTCTATTTGGGTTCTATGCAGCGCAACGTGGAACTGGAGGCCACGATTGTCGCCAAGTACGCGGCGGTGTCGCCGGTATTGGATGAGCGCAGTCGCCGCCGGTGGGCGGCTGCCGAGTCTGTGGCCATCGGCTATGGCGGGGATGCGCTGGTGTCGTCGGCCACGGGTCTGGCCCGGGAGACGCTCCGGAAGGGCCGCCGGGAAATCACGCAAGGCGGGACGCCGACGGGTCGCATACGACGCCCGGGAGCGGGGCGGCCCCGTCTCGAACAGAGGCAGCCTGGCCTCCTGGCCGCCCTGGAAGGGCTGGTGGATCCGCTGACGCGCGGCGACCCAACGTCTCCGCTGCGCTGGACATGCAAGAGTCGGGCGAAGCTCGCCTCGGGGCTGGCACAACAAGGGTGGCGAGTGAGTTCGACGACCGTCGGCCGGTTGCTACATCAACTGGGGTACCGGCTGCAATCGGCCCGTAAACGTCAGGAGGGGACCAGCCACCCGGACCGTAACGCGCAGTTCGAGCACATCAATGCGACCGCGGACTCGTTTCTGGCCGAGGGGCAGCCGGTGATCTCGGTCGACACGAAGAAGAAGGAGCTGGTCGGGAACTTCAAGAATGGCGGGCGGGAATGGCAGCCGAAGGGCACGCCGCCGGCGGTGCTGGTCCATGATTTCCCGACGGACGCGGAGGGCAAGGCGATTCCGTATGGCGTCTACGACATGGCGCGCAACGAAGCTTGGGTGAGCGTGGGACGGGACCACGACACCCCGGCCTTCGCGGTGGCGTCAATTCGTTATTGGTGGCAGCAAATGGGCTGTGACGCCTACCCCGACGCCACGGCCCTGTTCATCACGGCGGATGCGGGTGGGAGCAACGGGTATCGGTTGCGCGCCTGGAAGCACGAGCTTCAACAGTTGGCCGACGAGACCAGACTGACCATCCACGTGAGTCACTTTCCACCCGGCACCAGCAAATGGAACAAGATCGAGCACCGTCTCTTCTGTCACATCACGGCGAACTGGCGAGGCACCCCGTTGACGACGTATGAGACCATCGTCGACCGCATCGGGAACACCCGGACGGAGACCGGGCTCTGGGTCCGGGCCGAACTCAACGCCGGCCAGTATCCCACGGGCGTCAGGGTGACCAAGGAGGAGATGGACGCAATCGCGCTGGTCCGCGACGGGTTTCATGGGGAATGGAATTACAAACTGCTACCCCGATGAAGTTGGCAAGTTTATATCGATCACTGTCCTTACGCAGTTCCACGTACTTCCTCCCTCCTCCTCCCGTGGTTCGGCTAGGGCTCGATCGCCATCGTGCCGAGGCGAGGGATTTGCGAAGCTTGGAACACAGCGTGCGATCGCATTTTTTGACATGATTCCTCGTGCCGACGATGCTCCACAGCGGTCTGATGTGGTCCGCATCGGGCTTTTGACCACGATTACATAGCTCGCCTGGAAGTCTTGAGTCACTTTGCCGGCGTCGTGCAGGCCGATGAAGAAGCAGAGACGGTCAATATCGATGTCGGACAACGGACGCTTGGCCAATTCGGAGAGCGGTTCCCTGATCGTCGGCAGCCGTAGCAACTCCGCGCCGACGGCGGCGACATCAACTGAATGATCACGGGACACGCCCGTGATTGGCGATGGCGGTCTTCGACACGCCCAGCTCGAGGAAGCCCCGGATTTCGTCCTCCTTGCCGTCGAGCCGTGAGACGCCCAGCGAGCCCTTCGGGCGCCCCAGCTTCCGGCCCGAGGACCTGGCCCGGGCGAGGCCCTCGCGGGTGCGCTCCGAGATCAGGTCGCGCTCGACCTCGGCGAACAGCGCGAAGAGCATGGTCATGACCTTCGTCTGGATGTCGCGCCTCCCCTCGACGCAGATGTTCTCCTTGAGCGCCACGAAGGCGACGCCGGCCTTGGCGAAGGCGTCGAGGATGGCGACGATCTGACCCAGCGACCGGCCGAGCCGTGAGAGTTCGCTCACGACCAGGCGGTCGCCGCGCTGGAGGATGCTCGTCAGCTCGTCGAGCCGCCGGCGCTTCTCGGAAGCCTGTCCGGAGGCGGTCGCCTCGATGAAGTCGTCGATGCGGAAGTCGTGCTTCCGCGCGTACTCGAGGATGGCGAGGCGCTGGCTGCGCACGTCCTGCTGCGCGGTCGAGACCCGCAGATAGGCGACGGTCTTCACGGCCTGTCGATGGAATGCGGCTTCGGGTATTTTATCTGACAGATACGGAACACGGAACGCGTCATGTTCCATGCTGCTGAACTGTTCGGCCAGAACGAGCGTT
Organism: Candidatus Multivorans sp.; assembly: GCA_965216125.1. GTDB lineage: Bacteria > Acidobacteriota > Thermoanaerobaculia > Multivoradales > Multivoraceae > Multivorans. The sequence goes on from CBDCFP010000002.1 coordinate 98,380, forward strand.
TGTTCCTGACAGAACCGCGCCGGTCTCCCGCCGCCGCCGGTCTCCCCGCGCCCGGAGGCCGGCTCGGGAGCACCTGAGGGCTTGAGCTGAGCCCTTGCAGTGTATTTCCGCACGGATCTGGTCGGTACCCTTCTTTCAGCGGCGGCGGCGCGTCTGGCGCCGACGCGCCAGCCGGTTTCGTCCGGGGTGACCACGGGCGCGTTGCGGACCTGACTGCAGAGTTCCCGGTAGACCGGCATGGCGTTGCGGGCGGCTCGATGCAGCAGGCGGGCGAGGCCGCCCGTCGTGACCTGCACGCCGAGCCTGGTCCGCAGCAGGCCAACGACCTTTGCCAGCGGCACGCCCATCTCGGTGTGCAACTCGACGACGAGCGAGGCCAGCCCGGGACCGAGCTGCACCGCGGCCGCGCCGAGTGCGTCGGAGGTCTGGAGGCGGTGTCGGCCCTGCACGCGCCGCCGACACTGCGAGCAGCGGCCGACCTCGATGTCGAAGCGGCGCACGATGGGGCGCACCTTGGGGAGTTCTTCCTGATACTGCGAGGCCACGCGGGTCACTTCGACGGCCCCGCCGCAGTCGGGACACGCCCTCGGCGTCGGCGCCGCATGGGTCTCGTCAACCCCCGCCGGGCGGCGGCGGCATCCCTGCCGCCCGTACCGTGCACCGGGCCGGCGGCCTGGGCGCCCGCTGCGCCCTTGCGGCCGGTCCTTGGCGAAGGGCGCGGCTTGCCGTCGGCCCGCGCGGCGGGCGGCGGCGAGTTGCTTCTTGAGGTGTTCGCTACGACGCTTCCACCGGTCCCGGTCGCGGGTGGTGCGCACCAAGTCACGGTTGGTGCGCGCCAAGTCACGGTTGGTGCGCGCCAAGTCGTCGATCTCTGAGGCTCGCGAGGGGTTCCGTCGTTTTCTGCACAGCACGATCCAGCCGATGGCGCGCGCCCTACAGTCCGAGTTATCCGCGAAGCACGAGACGACGCAACCGAGCCTATAGAGACGGAGGCTGGTATCCGCGTCGCCGCGTATCTGCGCGGTGCTGGTGGCGCCGCCGGTGCTGTCGCCTCTATCGAGGCCGGAAGCGTCAACATAAAGCCTCGCATACCAGGAAACGCCCTGCGGCGCTCTGGCGCCATGGCGCTGCTGAGTCCGTACCGTGTCCGTCGCGCCCTGGGCGCAGACGAGGACGAATAGATGCGCTGGCCCTGGTCTGCGAGGCGAACGGAGACGCGCTCCGGCTACACCAGCCAGGTGGTCTCCGCCATCCTCGCCGCGGCGACGGAGACCGGAGACGATTCCCCGCTCGGTCTCTCCGCCGTCGATGTCGCGGCCGGTGCGTACGCGCGGGCGTTCGCGGCGGCCGTGGTGGAGCCGGCGAGCCCGGCTCTGACTCCTGGCGTGCTGGCGCATATCGCCCGGTGCCTGATACGCACGGGGGAGAGCCTGCACCTGATCGACGTCGACCAAGCCGGCCGCGTGCGGCTGCGCCCGTCCGCGTGGTGGCACGTTCACGGCGGGAGCGACCCCGCGGGATGGCGGTACGATCTGTCCCTCGTGGGTCCGGACACGACCGAACGGCGCATCGTCCCGGCCGCGCCCGTGCTGCATTGCCGGCTCGCGTTCGACGCGGCCCGCCCCTGGGCCGGTGTCGCCCCTCTGACCTGGGCAGCCCGCACGGGACGGCTCGCGGCCCGTCTGGAACGGGCTACCGGAGACGAGGCCGGTGCACCGACCGGGCAGGTGCTCCCGGTGCCAGAGGGGCAGGAAGAGGGCGAAGAGTCACCGCTCAAGACGCTGCTCGCAGACCTGCGGAAGCTCCGCGGCAACCTGACGACCGTAGAGACGACCGCCCGCGGATACGGAGACGCGGCAGCCGCTCTACACTCGGATTGGTAGGTAAAGCGGTTCGGTCCGATGGTGCCGGAAGCGAACGTGACGTTACGGGGTGTAGTCGAGCGGTCCATCCTGGGCGCGCTCGGTGTCCCGGCCGGCCTGGTCGACGCGACCGCGGCGGCTACGCTGCGGGAGAGCTGGCGACAGTTCATTGCCGGGCAGCGTCGAGCCCCTGGCCCGGACGGTCGAGGTGGAGCTGGTCGAGAAGCTCGAGCAGCCGTTCCGGCTCGACCTGGGCGCGCTGGCCCGGACGGACATAACGTCCCGAGCGCGAGCGTTCAAGGCGCTGGTCGAAGCTGGTTTGCAGCCTCAAGAGGCCCGCACCGTAGTGGGGATCTGATGATCACCATGCTCGTCGGCGAGTGCCAGACCTGTGGTGCCACGGAGCGGATCTACCTGGACCCTGCTGGATCGCCCATGTGCATCGTCTGCGCCCATCGTCGGTGGGAGGCGCGGTGACCACACCCGTTGTACATCCAGTCGAGGTAGCCGCAGGCGCCGGCCCGCCGCGGCCCGACTGCACCGGGCGGCGCTGGTTCGGTTCCGGCCGGCTGGAGTGCTGCGGCTGGAGGTCGAGCGGCTCCCCCTGCCACCCCAAGGAGACCCCCCATGGCCACGTGCTACACGATCACGGTTCCGGTGCACCCCGACCTGCTGACCGTGGCTGGCCGAGACCCTGGCCCAGCCTGATATGTTGAAGGGAGCTGCTGCTCATGCCTCGTAGCACTGAGCGGTGACCGCCGCGGTCACCAGCAGGCCGGCCGGAGCCGCGAGGCGGCGCCTTTACTGGGCCGTGAGCGGTCATGCGTTGCGGTGCGCGTCTTGCTCGATACAGGTCAGCGCGGAGCGGGTCAGGAACTCCGATCGCGACGTGCCGGCGCGCTTCGCGGCGAAGTCGATCAGCGCGAGGGCATGCTCCGGGATCGTGACGCTCAGGCGGGTCGCCCTGTTCGACGTACTCGGCGTGTGCAAGTCCACCTCGACGAAACCGATCAGGGCGCCGGGCACGCTCGGCGCCGCGGGCTCGCTAGTCTGGGCCGGCACGGGCTCGCCGTCGGCGACCATCGCCTCGAGATGCAACGCGATCGCCTCCTTGGCGTTGCGGAGAGCTTCGTCGAGGTCGTCGCCCGCGGAGGTGCAGCCCGGCAGGTCCGGCACGGTCACGTCGTAGCCGACCCCCGGCTCGCTGCCGTCGAGCTCCACGAAATATCTCATCGGTCCCTCCAATCCCAGCCGGCCTGCTCGAAGATCCGCCTCAGCGTGCCGATGCGGATCGCTTCGCGGGGATGCACCACGGTCACGCGGCCCGGCTTCGCGTCATGCACGTAGTGGTGGTGGCTGCCCTTCGTGCTGTGGAGCCGCCAGCCGTCGCGCCGGAGGCGCTTGATGATCTCGGCGCTCTTCATGTATGTATAGTCCATATAGAGCCGCTGGAGTCAAGGGCGCTTGGGTTTTGGTCCTCGTGCGACAGCTGTCTCGCGGCCCGGAGGGTCGCCCCGAACTGTCGTCGCACTCCCGTGGCGCTCCGGCGCCGTGGACGCCAGACACCTCCAGTCTTCGGGTTGGCGGTCGTCCTACGCGTCGTGGGAGCCTGCGCTCCGTCACGTCATGCAGGCAAGCCAGGGAGCTGGCCGCCGTGGGCGATCCCGGTCCGCGGGCGGACGCCACCGACGTCGAGCCGGACGCACAACCGGCCAGGCGCGGCCACAGGCGCGTCAGGCGGCAGGTCGACGTCCTGGGCGACTGTCGCCCGCGCGAACCCGTTCACGCCGCCGCCAGACGGCACGGTGGGCCCGCAAACGCGCCGCGGCTGAAAGGGGCCTTGTGCGCGGGCCGCCGCCATTGGGGGCCGCGGCGAGCCCCGGCGCTGGTGGACCGCGTCGTGTCGCTCTCGCCGAACTGCGGGACGGCGGCGGGGACGATCTCGAGATCGAGGACGACCAGGCCGGCGACCTTGACAGTCACCGTTCCCAGACCTGATCCGGACCCGCCGGCACCGGCACCCGGCGTCGAGTCGGACGACGAAGGCTTGGGGGCGGACGGCGCGGCTGCCATGGCACGGCGGCCACGGCCGCAGGACGGGGCGGCGTGGTGCCGCTCGAGGGCGACCTGGGGCGAGCGGCCAGGCCGGTCACCCCGAACGTCGGTGCCTGTCCCCCCGGCCGTGGCGGGCGAACGTTCGGGGCTGGCGGTGGGGCGGCTGGTCGAGCCAGGCGTCTACGCGGCCGCGGCGGCGCGGCGAGTCCGACGGCCAAGCCCGCGGCCGCGCGGCCGAGCGCGTTGTCGACGGGCTCCGGCTCGCGCGAGCCGCGACGACCTGCAGGCGGAGGGCTTGGGACAGACAGCGCGTCTCGCCCGTCGTCCCGCCAGCCGGCGCGGAAGTCGTGCCCGCCGGCACCGCCGATCGCGGCGATGCGCTGGGCGGCGTGTCGGCGGTCACGGTCCCCGACTGCGGGGGCAGTCCGTGAGTCCCCCCCCCCCCGCCCCCACGGGGACCGGTGCGATAGCACACTCGATGATCAGCGCCGACCGCTGGCGGCCCGGCCCCGCGGCGTCCACGGCGCGGGGCCACCTTGTGGAGCTCTTTTTTTTCGGAAACTACACCTCTTACGTTAAAACCCCCAAGACCGTAACAACGGCATACACGCCTAATAGAAAACACATCACTGCTGTCCCACAGACTTTCAAATGAAGGCGGCTTGAACCTTCCATGTCTGGTAGAATGATCTGTGGCGCAAATCATTCAAAAGACAGGAGATCCAAGCCGTGGCTCATCATAACACAGTCTTCGTGCAGCTTCTCAGGTTCCTTCCGAGACATGAATTCGAAGCCGAGGCCCGCCAACACCAGCGAGGTCAGGGGTTGCGCGTCATGAGCCGCTGGGCGCAGTTCGTGGCCCTTGGCTTGGCGCAACTGACGGGCCGACAGAGCTTGCGTGACATCGTGAGCAACCTGAGCACCCAAGGGCGCAAGCTCTATCACTTGGGCGTAGGGACGACGGTCAGTCGCTCGTCGCTGGCGCGCGTCAATGCCGAGCAGCCGTACACTCTCTACGAGACGCTGTTCGGACGCCTGCTGAGCCGCTGTCAGCAGTGCGCGCCGAGGCACGGCTTTCGGTTCAAGAACAAGTTGTACGCGGTCGATGCGACGACCATCGATTTGTGTCTGGCGGTCTTCCCGTGGGCGTCTTTTCGACGCACGAAGGCCGCGATCAAGCTGCACATCGGGCTGGATCAGGCGGGCCATCTGCCGAGCTTCGTCAGTGTGACCGAGGGCAAGACCGGCGACGTCAAGGCCGCCCGCACCTGGACGTTTCCAGCCGGCAGCGTGGTCGTGGCGGACCGCGCGTATCTTGACTTCAAGTGGTTCCATCAGTTGCAGGCGCGGGGCGTGACCTTCGTGACGCGCCTGAAGCGGGGCGTGCGATATCGGGTCACGCGCGAGCATGACATCCGACCCGGAACCGGCGTCCTCAGCGATCAGACGATCGAGCTGACCAGCGCTCGCAGCCGGAAGGCGTATGCCGCGCCGCTGCGGCGAGTGGCCTACCAGGATCCGGTGACGAAGAACCGTTATGTGTTCGTGACCAACAACACAACGTGGGTGGCCCAGACGATTGCGGATATATACAAATCGCGGTGGCAGATCGAGCTGTTTTTCAAGTGGATCAAGCAGCATCTGAAAGTGAAGCGCTTCGTGGGCCGGTCGAAGAACGCCGTCATGACGCAGCTGTGGGTGGCGATGTGCATGTACCTGCTGTTGGCGTACCTGAAGTTCGTCATGCGGTTGCGCTGGAGCCTTCACCAGATGCTGCAGGTGCTCCAGCTCAACATGTTTGAACGTCGGCCACTCCAGGACCTGTTCACGACGCCGTCGCTACCGGCCCCCTCTGGCTCCCAATTGTCGCTGGCGTGGTCCTGAAAATGTGGGACACTAGTGAAAACACATCCATGAACATATCCCTAGAACGACGCCGACCGCCTGCAAAGGATATTCCATGCGCGATACCCATCGTGACTCTTCGTCCCACTGTTGAATCCAGAAACCCACGAAGGTTATCCCTGCAGCAGTCAAGACGGCAAACGCTCCCCCGCTGAAGTACAGGAATGCCCTCGCAAACCCTCCTCTACTCATTACGTCTGGCGTCGGCAACTGCGCCACAAGCGCGAGAATAGCTAACGCCGCCCCACCATTCAAAGTCACCGCCGCGCGCATGAAATTCTGCCCGGCCGTTCTTGTGGACCGGAACAGTTCTAGGGTCGAATCCAGCGCAGCTTGGAATTCTATCTTCACACTCTCTATATTGGCTGCAAATTCAATTCTCTGTTGCTCCATCTTCCGTGTTGCTTCAAGTCGTACGATTTCCAACTCTGCTGCCGATCGTAGACGCACCCTCTCTAATTCTCCACTTACATCCTGGCCGTTGTGGTCGCTCTCGCCTGCCATCTCTTCCACCTCCACTGGGGATGAGTTTCGCGAGCCGTGGCACCCCAGGCTCGCACCCACATGTGCCGGCCGGTCGGTGCGTCGTCAGGGCTGTTGACGCCCCGTCGGCCACTCCCGTGGCTGGGGTTCCCGGTTTTTCTGACTCTTTCAGTCTACCCGTGCATTTGGGTGTTCGACGCGCGGGTGTCCCGGAGCGCCTGCGCCCGCTGGTCGGCGGCAAGGTGAACGTGGACCTGCGGGCTCCGCTCTCCGTTATGCTCTGCAGCTTCGCGCAAGGAAGGGCAAGAGGCACGACGTTCCCGCTCACCACCGTGTGGTGGCGGCGGCCCTCGACGCCTACGTCGAGGCGGGGGGGGTGGCTGGAGCGGCGGGTCGTCCTGGCCCGGAACCACGCCGCCGTCGACGGCCACCGCCCGCTCGTCGTCCGGCGGCGCCAGCCGCCGGGCGTGGGACGGCCTGGACGCCAACACCAGGCCTGCAACGACAACGAGATCCGCCGCCGGGGCCTTCGCTCCCTCTGCGTCGCCCTGACACCGGCCCGCAGGTCGGCAATCGGGGGTGGAAACGGGGTCCACCCCCGCGAAAGGAGTTGCGTACGGCCGATCTACATCTGGGGCGCAGCTGCCTCGCTTGAGCCGGGGAGGCGATTCGGGTGGGAACTGTTGCGCCGGCCGGGGGCGGACGGCGCGGCTGCCCCGTTCACGCTGCGGTGCGCTCGAACCGTTTCACGCCGACGTCCGCCAGCCGCCCGGCGAGCGCCGCCGAAGCGGGATGATCGCGCCGGCCACCGGCAGAGCCGGCACCGGCGTCAGGTCCGCGACGAATCGAGAACTGGTCGGACGCCTCGCTCGGACTGTATCCGGCTCAACCTTCCCCTCCAGGAGGGCGGGCTGTCAGCTTGAGCGCGGCCGCGCCGCGACCTGGTTTATTCTTCGCAGCCTTCATCGCTTCTCGGCGTTTCAGGTAGCTGGTCGCCGTTGTGTATCGCTGGCATTTTCCGCACGTCGCCGGCTCGTCGCCCTGCACGATCTGCTTCTCGTCGTACAGGAACACGCCGCACAGCGACCACCGGAGTCCGTCGCCGGAGCGAGTTTCGTCGACTGTCGTGCGTGATCGGCCTCCTCGGCGTCCGGCGCTGGCTGGACCCGGGGGGTTCGTCCGGGCGTTCGCGGGTCTCACTTCGCTTGGGGGTCGCGGCCGCGGCGGCCGGGCTCTCACCCCGCGGGGTCACGGCCGTCGTGTCCAGGAAGACCAGCGCGTCTCGTCGACGCTCGAAGGCGGCGTGGCAATGCCAGGGGGCGTGGGCCTCGTGGCGCTCGTGAACCTCCCAGCGGGGCCGTTCGTTCCGGTTGCCGCCGGGGCGGCGGGTCCGCACGACCCTCCAGGTGCCGTTCGGCGAGCGATACTCGCGGCGGCCGTGCTTGTCGTCTTCGTGGTGGGGGATCAGTTCCATCGTGCCTCCATTTTCGGTCGAGCCGTTCATCGGCGGTCGTGAGGACCCCGGGGCGCTGCGTTCCCAGGCCCCAGGGTTCGGCTCGCCAGAGAGCCTCGCCAAGGCCGGCGTCGCCTTCGTGGCGCTCAAGGAGAACATCCGGGTCGAGGGCAAGAGCAACATCCAGACGAAGGTCCTGACCACGCTCTTCGCGTTGTTCGCCGAGGTCGAGCGCGACCTGATTCTCCGAGCGCACCCGCGAGGGCCTTTGCCCGGGCCAGGTCCTCGGGCCGGAAGCTCGGCCGCCCGAAAGGGCTCCCTGGCTTCACGGCTCGACGGCAAGGAGGACTGAAATCCAGCGCTTCCTCCGAGCTGGGTCAAGCCGAGCCCTACAGCGACCCCACCAGCGCGTTGTTGAGCGGATCGAAGTGCGAGCGTTCTACGTCCTCGCGAGGGATTCACGGCAAGGCATCGTGGGACGCAGCGTGTCACAGCATCTCGCTCGACCTTGACGCGATCACCGACAACGTAATCGAGGAAGCGAAGCGCCGTGTTGCGATGATGCCGGAGCCGGGGACCCCTGTTCACTGAGTGAAACGACGCCCGGCTACCGCGCCCATGCCCTCGGGGAGACACGGGCGTTACGATTGACCATGCCCCGAACCCGTCAGTTCCAGACGAACGCCGACCGCCAGCGCGCCTATCGGGATCGCAAGCGAGCGGCCGACAACCCCCCGCGGCCGCGCCCGCGCCGATGTCGGCCGGCCGACCCCGTAGGGGCGCTCGCAAGGTGGGCGAGGTCGGCGCTCGTAGTCCCGCCGGGCCATCCTGCGGCGGGGCGGCCGATGACGCTACCGCCCTGGGCCGTCGAGTTCCTGCGGGGGGCGCTGGCCGCGCCGGGGCACAAGGCCCTGCTGTGCTGCGGCCGGAAGAACGCCAAGTCGGCGATCACGGCGGTGCTGATGCTCGGCTACCTCGTCGGGCCGCTGCGGACCGCCGGCTGGAAGGGCGCGGTCGCCAGCATCAACCGCACCAAGGCCGGGCTTCTCATGAAGCAGTGCGAGGCCATCGCAATGGCTTCCAAGCTCGATGATCTGACGTTCCGGGCGGACCCCGTACCCGGGGGGCAAGCTGGCCGACACAATCAGTCGGCTCGTAGAAGCGACGGAGAACCGTGAGAGGGATGAGCAGGAGAGCTGATGACCAAAGTAGTCCGATTCAAGAAGCCCAAGAGCGGGGACATCTACGCGGTGCGGCCAGAGCACATCGCGGCTGTCTACGGGCATGAACCGTTGCCGAAGGCCAAGGACCCGATTCACCTCGAGTGCACACTGATGCTGACCAGCGGCAAGGCCCTGACGGTCGAGGGCGCGTTCGACGAGGTCATCAACAAGCTGTGGGGGGCTGATTGACTCTCTTCCCCCCCGCGGGGACCCCTGCCCCAAGTAGGGGCCGGGGTCCGTCGAGGGTCGAAAGAGCCTCCGCGCAAGGATGGCGCCCGCCTTGCGGCCGGGTGCATCGTGGTCGGGAACGATCCAGACGATGAGGGCGTCGACCAAGGCGGGCGCCGCGGTCGCGGGGCGTTGGCGGCCTTCTGGTTGATCGCTCTCAGGTGTCTCATGGTCTCACCGCCGTTCACTCGAACCGCCGCAGAAACTGGGGGTTCCGTTCGGCCAGCTCGCCGTAGACGCGCAGGCAGACGTCGGTCCACCCGCGGATCCACTCGCAGTAGTGCAGGTTCGGTTGGGCGCTCGTGCCGTACCGGGTGTGCGCCTCGTGATAGCACCCGCCGGAGCACAGCGGGCGCGCCCAGCAGGTGTGGCAGTCGGTCTTGTTCGCCAGATGGTGACGTTCCAGGAACGCGTTCTGGGCGTCCCGGTCGATGCCGTCGTCGACGGTGCCCAGCTTGTGCTCGTCCGAGCCCGCGAACCGGTGGCACAGGGCGACGTCGCCCCCGGTGGCGACCCCTACCAGCCCCAGCCCCGCCCCGCACGGATAGGCCTTGCTGGCGCCCTTGTGGATCTCCTCGAGGGTCTCGCTCACGTTCGAGAACCCGTGGTGCTTTCCCGCCAGCCCGGCCTCGAGGAACTCGTCGGCGAGCGCCGTGAACTGCTCCACCATCTGGTCGAACCCCGACCCGTCGAGCGCGTAGTCGCGGCCGGGGGAGGTCGTCACCGGAGCGAACCCCACCTCCTGGAACCCGATCTCGTCGGTCAGGTGCCGGTAGATGCTCACGACGTCGCTGACCTGCGAGGTCAGGGTCACCCGCGCCCCGATGGGCCGGCTCGTGTGGCGCCGCAGCAGCTCGCGCACCCGCGGGAGCAGCTCGTCGTAGCTGCCGCGGCCGTCGTGGAACACGCGGAAGCGGTTCTGCATCTCGCGGGGGCCGTCGATCGACACCGTGACGGAGACGTCGTGCTCGGCCAGGAACCCGATCATCTCGCCGGTCAGGAGGGTGGCGTTCGTGGTGAGGTTGAACTCGACCCGCTTGCCCCGGGCCTCGGCCTGCTCCCGGGCGTAGGGCACAACGCGGCTCAGGACCGGGTAGTTCATCAGGGTCTCGCCGCCGAAGAAGCTCACGTGCACCACCCGGTTGTCGCCCGACTCGTTCATCAGCATGTCGACGCTCTTGCGGGCGGTCTCCTCGCTCATGAACTTGGGCTGCGCCCCGTTGGTGGTGTCGACGATCTTGTCCTCGCTGTACTCGTAGCAGTAGGTGCAGCTGAGGTTGCACTGATTCGTGACGTTCAGGACCGCGGTGGTCAGCGGGAACGGCGTCAGCGGGATGAACGCCGGCGCCGGCGGCGGGGGGGCGGCGACGGCGCGGACCGCGTGGACCTGCTCGAGCTCGGTCAGGGTCTGCTCGAGGTCGGCGTCGGGAAACCGCGATCCGACGTCGGCGAGGAGATCCTGACGCGGCACCTGCCGCTCGGCGAGGCCGTCGATGAGGGCCGCCGCCGGCTCGTCGAGCGCGAACACCGCCGCGCTCGGCACCAGATAGAGGAAGCGCCGCCCGGCCGCGGCGAACGGATGAAACTCTCCCTGTGCCAGCAGGCTCATGGTTGCTCCACGGCGGCGGGGTCCCAGCGCAGGTACAGCGGCACGGTGACGAGAAGATGGGCGCGGCCCCGCAGCCCGCCGCCCTCGCTCGCATCCGGCGGCCAGGTCGCCACCACCCAGACGTCCCCGACGTTGTTCCGGCTGCCGCTGCGCTCGACGTTCGGCCCGTCGACGGCCGGAATGAACAGCCCGTCGGACCCGAGCTCGCCCACGTAGCGGATGTCGTCGTCGCCGATGGTCACGGCGTACTCCTCGATCGACCACTGGGCGTCGACCATCCCCAGATCCAGGTCGTCGTCGGTCGCCGGCTCGCCGTCCGGCCCGTCGTGCCAGGCCCGCGCCTCGAACTGCCGGAACTGCTTGGGGAAGCGGACGCCGCCGACCCGGGCCATGCCCGCTCTCGGGGTCACCTCGATGCGGTGCACCTCGTCATAGACGGTGACGGCGCCGGTCGCCGCGGTCTGGCCGACCACCAGAGCCCGGCTTCCGATGACCGCGTCCGGCTCGACCCGCACCTGCACGTCCAGCCAGTCGCCGGTCGTCCCCGTCACGTCCAGCACCGAGACGCCGGGGCCGAGGTCGATGGACGAGGCCGACTGCGCGGCGAGATTCTGGCCGTGGACCCGGAGCGTCGCGGTCTCGCCGGCCTGCAGCGCCGAGGGATGCACCCCGGCCACCGCCGGTTCGTCGCCGAGGCGCTCGAGGGTGACGTCGATCCCGGTCTCGTCGTAGCCGCCCGTGAACCACCGGCCGCGTATCGTGCGCCAGTCGGGCTCGACGAACATCACCTCGCGGAGCTCGTCGTCGTTCGGGTTCCCCGGAATGGACCGGCCCCGCCACTGGAAGCCGGTATAGATGAGGGCGCGGCCGGTGCGTTCGACCTGCCGGCCGGTGTGCGCGTAGGCGTACGTCGCCTCGGTCGTGAACTCGTCCTCGGAGCCGGCCACGGGGGTGATCGTCACGCTTCCGTAGACCGCGCCGCGGCCCTGCGCGTGTCCGCGCAGCAGCCATGTGCCCCCGACGCGGGGCGGCCGCATCGTCGCCGACCACGCCGCCCACTCCGTGGTGTCGAACGGGAACCGCTCCGAGAGGTGGGCCACCGCCCGGTCGACCGCCTGCGGCTCGCCGTCGCCGGGGTTGCCGCGTCTGAAGGACTGGAAGTCGGTGAACGGGTAGTAGCCGCGATGCATCGCCATCAGCAGCGACCATTCCTCCTCGGTCCGCCGCTGGCTGATGACCCGCCCCATCGAATGGCACTGCGTGCAGGTCTCTTCGATGTCCGGATCGTCGTAGGGCTGGTCGTCGCTGCGGCGTTCCGCCTCGTAGGCGGCGGCGTGCGCCTCGGCCGGGGCCAGGCCCAGGGTGTTCGAGAGATGGCGCACGACCTCGCGGGCCGTCTCCGGGGTCAGGGGCACGTCGTTCAGGGTGACCATGCGGCGGATGGTCTGCTGCCACCCCTCGGGCGTCGTGCGCCGGAACGAGATGCGCGACAGACGGCCCGCGTCGTCGGGGCGGTGGCACGAGCCGCAGGCCTCCACCACCGTCTCGTCGTCGATGGGGATGCCCGGGCCGACGGACTCGGCCGGCTGGGCGGCGGCGCCGGCCGTTACCAGCAGCGCCGCGAGCGGCACACCGAACAGGGGTTTCAGACAGGGCAGTGGCATCGGTCGACTCCGCGGGACGGCCCTTTGTAACACATGACGCGGCGTCTGTCAGCCTTGCCGTGAAGGTCGTGCTGCCGCAAAACGCAAGCGACCCATCTGCTTCGGCAAGTGCGCGGCGCCGGTCTCGTCGGCCTCGGCGGGGGTGAACCCAGTGGCGGACGACCCGTGACGCGAGCCTTGCCCGCACCGTGGTGTCGAGTCGGCCCGCCGCGCGGCAGGCCGGTCCCGCCCACTTCCTGCACTGACGGGCGGTCAGCTCCCCGCCGGCCCGCTGATGTACGCTCTAGCTAGATGTGCGCGCGCGGACCATCTCGAAGCCGGTCGACACGAGACAAGTGTACCGGGCGGGCACCGGCCTTCAGCGCGGTACCGCTAAAACCCGACGTGGGGACGGCGCGCCGACCGTGATCGAAGCCCGAGGCCGACAGGAAATCTCGACCGCCATCGAGGCGCCAGGGCAGGAGGTACTCCTGTACTTGCTAGGCAGCGTGTGTCAGAGTGACCCGTCATAGGAACCAGATTTCGCATAACTATATTACCGCATGGAGATATCTAAATTACTTCGGTTTACCAGGACAGCCGTTTGCCGGCTAACAGCCCGTGGAAGAAGGCTGTTCGCTGAGCCGGCCTGTTCAGGCAGCTTGGCGATGAGCGATTGAGCCGACCAGCCCCGCCGGCGTCCATTGAAAGTCCCAAGAGGCCGTCAGACGCCCCCAGAGCGCGGTCAGGCGACCGATCAGTCCGCAAATGGCCGAAAGAGCCCGCCCCTGCAGGCTCCGGGGCGTACCGACGCCGGTCAGCCGGCGCAGCAGCAGTCCGAGGTTGCAACCGGCCGCCTGGATGAGCACCCGCTTGCGCACATTCTCGTGGCCGCGCACCCACACCCGCCGCAGCCCCCCGGTCTCGTACTGGTGCGCGAAAGGCCGCTCCACCAGCTCCCCGCGGCGGCGTTGAAGACGACGACCTCGGTCGCCGCGAATACGCCGACGGTTCCCATATAGTGCCTTCTGCGCAGCACGCTTCTCCGCCGGCGCCCGCCGGGGCCGATGCGCGCGGCGCGGCGCAGGAAGAACCGCAGGAGCAGATCGAGTCGCTCGGCCGCGCCCTCGGCATGACGCCGGAGGAGGTCGAGGCGCTGGGGCTGTCGCCCCAGGAGATCCCCTCATTTTGTCACCGTTCGACCGCGGCGCGGTCCGCGTGCACGTAGCACACGTCACCGCGGGTCAGCAGCTCGCCAGGGCGGCGCGGTGTCGGACAGCAGCCCCAGAGGTCGCCACCGTCATCGGGTCAGCCTCGCCGGGGGTGGCTACGGCCGTCGATCTCGATGTTCATCCGGTCCGCCCGTCGAACCAGGGTTGATGGTCCCCTTGGGTCCAATAACCCGCGATCTGTTGACTTCCCGCGGTGGCTCATCGGGGGAGCCACCTCCGGCCGGGTGCGGCACGTACCCGCCGGCGCGCCGAAGGCGGGCTACTTCGCGGCTTTCTTTCTGCGCTCGGCCCAATAGGCGGTCATCCGCTCGGACACCGCATTCTTCTCTTCGGCCGACATCGTACGGCGCTTCCTCGTCGGCTTGGCGTCGGGCGGGGTCTCCGCGACCGGGGTGGCCGCAGCCGCCGTCCGCCGCGAGGAGGAGCGCCGAGCCGCGGGCTTCGCCGGCGGGGCGGAGGTCCCGAGGATCTTGTCGACTTCGTTCAACGCCTTGATCTCCACCTGCAGGCGCTCGATCTCACTTTGGCGGTCGGCGATTGCCTTTGCTATGACTCTCATTGGGTTTTCCCAGGGGCTGTAATCGGTCCGTCGTTCGACGCGCTCCGGGCTCGGCCACTAGTGTCCCACATTTTCAGGACCACGCCAGCGACAATTGGGAGCCAGAGGGGGCCGGTAGCGACGGCGTCGTGAACAGGTCCTGGAGTGGCCGACGTTCAAACATGTTGAGCTGGAGCACCTGCAGCATCTGGTGAAGGCTCCAGCGCAACCGCATGACGAACTTCAGGTACGCCAACAGCAGGTACATGCACATCGCCACCCACAGCTGCGTCATGACGGCGTTCTTCGACCGGCCCACGAAGCGCTTCACTTTCAGATGCTGCTTGATCCACTTGAAAAACAGCTCGATCTGCCACCGCGATTTGTATATATCCGCAATCGTCTGGGCCACCCACGTTGTGTTGTTGGTCACGAACACATAACGGTTCTTCGTCACCGGATCCTGGTAGGCCACTCGCCGCAGCGGCGCGGCATACGCCTTCCGGCTGCGAGCGCTGGTCAGCTCGATCGTCTGATCGCTGAGGACGCCGGTTCCGGGTCGGATGTCATGCTCGCGCGTGACCCGATATCGCACGCCCCGCTTCAGGCGCGTCACGAAGGTCACGCCCCGCGCCTGCAACTGATGGAACCACTTGAAGTCAAGATACGCGCGGTCCGCCACGACCACGCTGCCGGCTGGAAACGTCCAGGTGCGGGCGGCCTTGACGTCGCCGGTCTTGCCCTCGGTCACACTGACGAAGCTCGGCAGATGGCCCGCCTGATCCAGCCCGATGTGCAGCTTGATCGCGGCCTTCGTGCGTCGAAAAGACGCCCACGGGAAGACCGCCAGACACAAATCGATGGTCGTCGCATCGACCGCGTACAACTTGTTCTTGAACCGAAAGCCGTGCCTCGGCGCGCACTGCTGACAGCGGCTCAGCAGGCGTCCGAACAGCGTCTCGTAGAGAGTGTACGGCTGCTCGGCATTGACGCGCGCCAGCGACGAGCGACTGACCGTCGTCCCTACGCCCAAGTGATAGAGCTTGCGCCCTTGGGTGCTCAGGTTGCTCACGATGTCACGCAAGCTCTGTCGGCCCGTCAGTTGCGCCAAGCCAAGGGCCACGAACTGCGCCCAGCGGCTCATGACGCGCAACCCCTGACCTCGCTGGTGTTGGCGGGCCTCGGCTTCGAATTCATGTCTCGGAAGGAACCTGAGAAGCTGCACGAAGACTGTGTTATGATGAGCCACGGCTTGGATCTCCTGTCTTTTGAATGATTTGCGCCACAGATCATTCTACCAGACATGGAAGGTTCAAGCCGCCTTCATTTGAAGGTCTGTGGGACAGCAGTGGGGCTCGGCCGAGGGCGTCCAAAGGATTCCATTCTAACCCAACGATAGTTCGGCGGCCAGACGGAGCCGGCGCGGTCAAACTTTGCCGGGTTGGGGGCAGTTGGCCGGTCGAGGCGCAGGAGGCCCGCGGCGGACACCGACGATTGGCCATCCAAGCCGACCAGGTGCTCGCGGCCGAACGTCGACGGCGCTGCAGCTCGACAGTCGAGCGCGTCCGGCGCGGCCTCGGTCGGGCGCCTTCCGTCAAACTTCGGGGCGCGAGTGACGGTGACGAGGACCCCAAGCGGCGCCGCTTGGCCCGCGCTGGCGGGTCGCGCCCGTTTCGCGGCGTAGCCGGAGTCGCAGCCCAGGGGTGTCGGGTCCGCCTGATCCACAGCTGACCCCCACGACAAAGAAACATCGACGCAGCGACGTTCCGACTTCGGATACGTCCGGGTGACCGAACTTGAAACCGCCGAGTCGGGCAATGACGGAAGGCGAGATACCAGACCAGAAGGACGAGCA